>CAMWXF010000110.1 GCA_947178115.1 uncultured Lachnospiraceae bacterium | reverse complement strand
CCGGCAGTCAGGATTATGCCACCATCCTGCGCACCCGCGATCTGTCGGCTCTGGCGGACGGAGAATATGAAGACATCTATGAATATTTTATCGGCGGAGGTACGCCCTATTATATCACACAATTAGATAGCACGTATTATTTAACAGAACACCGTCTGCCCGGTCATTCCGTATGGCGGTTCCAGGTGGAGAATAATGAAATCAAAAATGTGGAGACAGTATACTAACATGGAGATTCTTTCAATGCCTGCAAACTGCTTGTCTCTCTATGCACGGAAGCTCACGCGGATCGTAAGCACCCCGTCCGTATACTGCGCCTTAATACTGCCGCCCATCTGCTCTGTCAAAAGACGTGCGATCGACAACCCTAAGCCCGTTGCATGTTCCCCGTTCTCCACCGTATAGAATCTTTCGAACAACCTGCCCACCTGCACCTCTCCCAGCGATGCGGCATGATTGGCGAACTCTATCTCACCATCCTCTGACAGCATGATCTTCAAATCCCCATCACTGTACTTGAGCGCATTATTCAACACATTTTCAAAAATGCGGGAGAGCGCGGCAGGGTTCAGCCTGCGGACTACTTTCTTTTCCGGCATTGTGATCTGCGGTGTGATCTGCCGCATCTTAAGCGCGCCGTAATAAGCTGCAATACTCTCTTCCAAAACCCGGTTCAAATCTACATTTTCCCATACTTTTTCATGAAATGACACTTCTGTCGCTTCTTGTCCGTATGGTATTTCCCCAGCCGGAACCGCTGCTGCATACACAAATAGTTCATCTGTCAGATCTCTTAATGCTTCCGTCCGTTTTTTGATGATCTCCAGATATTTCTCTGCCGCCTCGGACTTTTCCTCCTTTTCAAGCAGCTCCAGATAACCGTATATCGCAGTCAGCGGCGTTCTGATATCATGGGAAACATTCGTAATCGTCTCCTTTAATGCCATGTTTCCCTGTTCATACCTCTGCCTCTGTGCGCGCAGACGGCGCAGCTGCGTATTAATCGCGTCTGCAAGCCCTCGCATTGCCTGATCCTGACTGTCGATTGTGATCAGCGTATTCGTCTCTGTGTCAAGTTTTTCTGTAAGTCCTTCCCGAATCTCCCGCGCTGCTTGCCGCATCGCTCCTATTTTCCATATCAAAAGGAGGATAATACTAAGCAGTACGCCGCATATAATCCACATCTGCACTTCGGTATGATCCTCCTTTCCACGAATCTCGCAACTTACCGAGAAATTTCTATATAGAATAAATAACTGCCGATATCTATTATTCATTTCCGTTATTTGATATCTTTTCTCCGAAATATCCAGATTCCCGCCCCGGTGCAGACTGCCGCGACTCCAAGCATACATACCGGCTGTTTCACCGAGTAATTGATGCCATGGTCTGCAACATACATTATCTGCCCGGAGGGCAATAGCAGCTCTGCACATTCATATATTTTCCGCTTCGTACCACTCAGATATCTTGCATTATACTCAGTCTCCACCACTGTCTTGATCCCACCGGATTCATCTTTCACCTCTGTAACCCTTTCTATTGTCGCAGTCATCGACAGATACTGACAAACATACAATCCGGCACACAGAATAACGAAGGAAAGCATCAGACTGACTACGGTCGCCCGTACAGTATTCATATCCGACATGGAAATCAACACAAAAATTGCCGCGTACGCCATCAGAATAAAAAGCACAACGATGATGCCCTGAGCGGGTTTCCACAAACCGCCTACCGTCTCTTTTCCGATCAAAATAAGCCCCAGAATCGCCGATGTCACACTGTAAGTAATGCACGCTATGATACCGGCAGCATAACAGACAAGCAGATTCGCTATATAAATATGGAGCCTTGAATGCCCTGCTGACAGCTTGTTCCTGATCGTCCCGTTGCTGTACTCCACCCCGATATATATAGAAATAAAAATCGCCAGCGCAACACCGATAAACAACATCTCATTAAAGAAAAATAAATTCCAATTCTCATATACCTTATGATTCTTATGAACAGTAATGTATGTGTCAGTATATATCAGCACACTGTAAGCAATCATAAAAATTTCCAGTACATAAAATATCCTGCTTCTCCACAGTCTCGCAAAGTTGGCGGTAAGTAACCTATTCATACACTTCACCTCCCACCAGATTGACGTAGTAGCTTTCCAGGCTTTCGTCATATTCCCTGTAAGAAAGCACCTCGCAGTGTTCCTTTTCCAAGGCAAGTACCAGCTTCGTTACGCTCATATCCGCATAGATTTCCGCTTCCGCATTTGATAACATCCGATATTCTATCTGTTTCTGATGAAGTACACGGGCAAGTGCTCCTGCGTTATCTACTTCTACGCGGACACACTTCCTGCATGCTGCCTCCATCTCCTGCGCGCTGATTTCCCGGACAATGCGTCCCCTGTCGATAAACCCGTAATGTGTGGCCAGTTTAGATAATTCTTCCAGAATATGACTGGAAATCAGTACAGTGATCTGCCGTTCCCGGTTCAGCTTCAAAATAAGCTCCCTGATTTCTATGATTCCCTGCGGGTCAAGCCCGTTGATCGGCTCATCCAATATGAGAAAATCCGGATCGCCCGCCAGTGCAACGGCGATTCCGAAACGCTGCCGCATTCCCAGCGAAAAATTTTTGACCTTCTTTTTCCCTGTATCCGCAAGGCCGACCAGTTTCAGCAAATCTTTGATTCCCTCATAAGACGGCAGTCCCAGCACCCGGTACTGCAGCTTCAGATTATCTTCCGCCGTCATATCCATATAGACAGACGGTGCTTCCACGATCGCGCCCATTCTTCCCCGGGCTTTTTCAATCCCTTTGTCGGTATTCTTTACTCCGTATAAGGTATACTCACCCGAAGACACCTTCTGCAATCCGCAGATCATCCGGATCAATGTGGTCTTTCCCGCACCGTTTTTACCCACAAATCCGTAGATCGATCCCCTGGGCACATGCATGGACAGCCCGTCTAATGCTTTCGTATGCCTGTACAGTTTGCACAGTGCCTCTGTCGTCAGACAATATTCCATAACCCTTTCCTCCTGTCATTTCGTTCCGATCCTGTGTTGACATGTATGACTATAGCATGGAAAAGTTAAGATAACGGTTAAGAAAAGAGTTAAGATTTGAATTAAAATGGTATATATTTTCGACTCCCGAATTCTGTCTCTGAATTATCATGTCTTCATCCGAAAACCGATTCCCCAGACTGACTCTATATACTCTCCGTCACTGCCGTGTCCGCCCGCTTCCCGCAGCTTTTTTCTCAGATTACTGACATGTACTTTCAACGAACTCTCCATACAATCCGGCGTGTCCTCACTGATCCGGTCTAAAAGCGCCGACTTGGTTATGACCTGCGTCGGATTCTGCATCAATGTCTTTAGAATCGCATACTCCGTCTTCGTCAGCCTGACAGTCTGCTCCCCGATCACAGCCGTGCGCATGGTTAACGACAGGTGTATATCATCGAACTGTAATATATCTTTTCCATTACATGTGTTATTCCTGTTTTTACGAAGCTGTACTGCAACCCGCGCCAGAAGTTCCTTTCCCTCAAAAGGTTTCGTGATATAATCCGCCGCGCCGCCGAGAAGAAGCTGCACTTTATCATCGACTCCCGCCTTGGCGCTGACCACGATCACCGGAATCCCTTCCCATTTCGACAGCAATTGCTCTCCGGAAATACCCGGCAGCATCAAGTCGAGCAGGATCAAATCCGGCAGCACCACGCTTGTTTCCATACCTTCTTGTGAAGACAGCCCGTCATACCGCCTGGCATGCTCCATCAGAAGCACAGCCTCCGTCCCGGAATAGGCGCGCATAACGCCATACCCCTCTCGCGTCAGCAGCTCTTCCAGCATGTTGCCGATATCAACGTCATCATCTATCACCAGAATATTGCTTTTCCTGTCCTGTATGTCCAAATTCTATCGTCCTCTCTGCCATTTGCTGCCTACCGTCATTTTACTCAGCTACGCCATTATTCTCTTCCGGCTGTACCGTCTCTGCGACATTGTCCTGTTGCCCGGCAATTCTTACTTTCCGTGCATTAATATCCCCGTAGATCTCCAACTCCGGTATCGCCTGCAGGAACTTCGTGAATTGGGAATAACCATAATTCTTCGGTTTAAAGCGTTTATATTTACCGTGCACGATGTTGCTCAGTTCACTCACGCGCATGCCTTTTTTGCCCTGATCTCCCACAACTGCCTTGATATAATCGGTAATCTCCTCTTCCGTCTCCCTGTTTTCCCTGATCTCCACATTGACTCTTGTGTTATTCTTCACCAGCTGCAGACTGGGAATCTCCTCTAAAAAGCGTGACAACAGGCTGTAACCATAGTTTCTCACGTCAAAATCCGGATACTTGTTGAGAAGCCTGCTGCCGATTTCCCCAAGACCTGTTTCCTTGTCTCTGTTTTCGTTCTCCGTAATGATATTGATGATGGCACTCTCGATCACTTCCTTGCTGATCGAAGTCGATTCCTTCGTATCGCCGTTTGCTTTCGCCGCTTTTTTCTTATTTTTACCACTCTTACCGGAGGCCGCGGCCGACTCCTGTACGGCTCCTTTCGAGGACTCCTGTGTCTCCTCTTCCTGTAAATCTTCCTCATCCTCATCAATCAGGTTTTCAAGAACCGTGAACTGTGAACATGCCGTACGGAAAGAACGAGGCGTCTTCTCCTCTCCCATTCCCACCACCATCATACCCGACTCACGCAGTCTGCTCGCAAGTCTGGTGAAGTCACCGTCGCTGGAGACGATACAGAAGCCGTCCACATTTCCTGTATACAAAATATCCATCGCATCAATGATTAACGTGGAATCCGTCGCATTCTTCCCTACCGTATTGGAAAACTGCTGCACCGGTGTGATGGAATTCTCCATCAAGTTCTTCTTCCATCCCTTCGCCTGTGTGCTTGTCCAATCGCCATACGCCCTCCGGTACGTTACGATTCCGTGCTTCGTCATCTCGTCCATAATTGCAGATATATACTTTGACGAAATGTTATCCGTGTCGATCAATATCGCAAATCTTTTATCTTCCATACATATTATCCTTTCCTAAAATATATTGTGTTATTATATTATTTTCCGTATACGCATCCGTACACCATTTTCATTTCATATATTCTTTGTTTGTAAAAAACACATGTTTCATAACTATTGTTTTTCTTGCCTTTTCATTTTGATTTGATAGTCGCATTTGATTAAATCATGATTTACCCAATTACTTTATTGTCTTTTTGGATAAACATCCGTTCCGATTGGCTCATCGGTTCAAACAGCCATTCTACGGAATGTATGTTTGTTTTTATCCCTCATCCTACATTTAAATAACATTTGTCACATTCTTCATAACGCGTGAAATTTTACTTTTCTCCCATTACTTTCTTTTTATACAATATCTACCGTTATATTTATACCATCTCTAAAGCGCCCAGTGTTTATGCCGCTTCTGCTACTTATCCGTACGATATCAAATCCCTTGGAATATAAATTCCAAGGGATTTTCACTCATTCACTTCCGTCACAGACCGTTGCCGCTGTGAGCGAACCAATTATTCGCTCTGTGCCTTTTGTTTCATATTCAAATACTCTTTAATCAGCTTCACGCAGTTATCCCAGCCCACCTTAGAGCTGTTGAAGGTTAAATCATAATTTAACGGATCCCTCCAATTCTTTCCACGCGTATAATACTTATAATAATCCGCCCGATATTTGTCTGTCTTATGCACCAGTTCTTTCGCCTTGCTCTCTGACACCTGCATTCTATCCATAACAGTAGTGATACAATCTTTCTCCGGTGCTTCTACATAGACGCTGATCACATTCGGCATATCTCTCAGAACATAATCCGCGCACTTACCGATCACTACAAAAGACTCTGTCTTCGCCAGCTCCCGAATGATCTCCGATTGAATATTAAACAGGTTAATATCGGATGTGAATTCCTTATCGCTGGGTTCTACCACATAAGTATAAGGAATCTTCATCAGATGCTTCATAGCGTAACTGCCACGCAGTTTCTCGTCCACTTCCGCAAATAGCTGCTTGTTAATACCGCTGTACTCCGATGCCATATCGATCAGCTGCTTCGCATAACATGGTATTCCCAATTCCTCCGCAAGCTGACTGCCTATCGCCTTACCGCCGCTCCCGAATCCGCGTGCAATCGTAATCACATAATTCTCCATATGTCTTGCCCTCCTTATCCGTTATAAGGTATCTGCAACAATCCCCTGCCGCTCCGCCGCATGTGCAACGCCGAAGCTTCCTCCGGATTGTACTATTTATATTTATTTTACCATATTGAAGGCATTACTTATAGTAAAATCTGTATTACGTCTATAACATTTTTACCGTAACCTTTCCTTCCCTTATAAAAGGGTCTCTCCAAAAGACCACCAGCAGTTCCACGACCATAAAACACCATATCACGGGCTCGCATATGATAACAGCTGTGTACTGCATCTTAGGAATGAAATACGCCGTAAATACTATTTTACCAA
>CAMWXF010000109.1 GCA_947178115.1 uncultured Lachnospiraceae bacterium | reverse complement strand
AAGAAACTGCTGCAGGATGCGGCGCAGGCGCATTACAATTGTATCCGGGTATGGGGCGGCGGATATTATCCGGATGACTGGTTTTATGATCTGTGCGACGAACTGGGATTGGTCGTATGGCAGGATTTCATGTTTTCCTGCGCATCTTATGAGTTGGACGATGCTTTTGCACGCAATGTCAGCATGGAGATCCGTGATAATATAAGAAGAATCAGGCATCATGCCTGTCTGGGACTGTGGTGCGGCAATAACGAGATAGAGACACAGACGCTGGATAAGGCGTGGAAGCCGTCAGAGAAACAGAAATGTGACTATATTAAGCTGTTTGAGTATATCATTCCGAAGATTCTGGAAGAGGAAGACCCAGGGACATTTTACTGGCCGTCATCCCCGTCTTCCGGAGGGAATTTTGACAATCCGTGGGATGAAAACAGAGGGGACACACATTATTGGGATGTATGGCATGGGAATAAACCTTTTACTGAGTACCGTAAATTCAGATTCCGCTATGTGTCCGAGTTCGGATTCCAGTCTTTCCCGTGCTTAAAGACTGTGGAGACTTTCACCGAACCTGAGGACCGCAATATCTTTTCCAGAGTCATGGAGATGCACCAGCGGAATGTGGCGGCGAACGGTAAGATCATGACATATCTGTCCGCGACGTACCTCTATCCGACAGATTTTGATACACTGTTGTATGCCTCCCAGCTTCTGCAGGCGGATGCGGTCCGCTACGGAATCGAACATTTCCGCAGGCACCGGGGCAGGTGCATGGGCACGATCGTATGGCAGCTCAATGATATCTGGCCGGTGGCATCCTGGGCGAGCATTGATTATTACGGCCGCTGGAAAGCGTTGCATTATGCTGAAAAGCGGGCTTTTGCACCGATTATGATCTCCTGTGAGGAAACAGGGGAACTGAGTGAGAGACCCTTCTGTGTCTCACAGCCGGCACCTATCGTGAAGGCCGCGAGTCTGCATGTGGCAAATGAGACGTTTGAACCGGTGAGCGGTTTGGTGACATGGCAGCTTCGCACGGCTAAGGGTGAGATTCTGCTGGTAGGAGAAGAGCGGGTCAGAGTGGAACCGCTTGGCGGTACATGGATTGAACGACATGATTTCTCGTCATTTAACGAGTTGGAAGTTTACATAAGTTATGCTCTGGAGGTAGAAGGAAAGGTTGTATCGGAAGGTACCAGCCTGTTTACGGCACCGAAGCATTTTAAGTTTGAAGATCCGAAGCTGTCCTATACGAGAGAGGGGAACAGCCTGTTAATCAATGCGCAGGCATATGCGAAGAGCGTGGAAATCCAGGGTGTGGACGGAGATGTGAAGCTGTCCGATAACTTTTTCGACATGAATCCCGGCACGAAGCGGGTGGAAATCCTGGAAGGAGAGGCATCGACATTTGAATTAAGATCGGTGTATCAGATCCGATGATGGAAACGCTTCGCATAAGTCCTTGCAATTTGTGTCCCAGAGAGTGTAATGCCCGCCGGAAAGAAGGACAGACTGGTTACTGCCGCTCGGATGACCGGATCTTCATCGCGAGAGCAGCGCTGCATATGTGGGAGGAGCCGTGTATTTCCGGGGAAAAGGGTTCCGGAACGGTTTTTTTCTCCGGATGTAACCTGCGCTGCATCTACTGTCAGAATTACGAGATTGCGGCGGGAGGAAAAGGAAAAGCGGTTTCCGTAGAGAGACTTGCGCAGATATTTCTTAAACTGCAAAAGCAGGGAGCCGCCAATATCAATCTGGTCACGCCGGATCATTATGCACCCGGTGTGATGCAGGCTGTCCTTATGGCAAAAGAACAGGGACTTGCGCTTCCAGTTGTATATAACTGCAGCGGTTATGCCAAGCGGGAGGTCATAAAGAGCTTGAAGGGGATAGTTGATATTTTCCTGACAGACTTTAAGTATATGGAGCCTGCCCTTGCGGCGAAGTATTCCGCAGCGCCGGATTATCCCGATGTGGCGAAAGAAGCACTGAAAGAAATGGTTTACATAACATACAAAGAAGGCAATGAGAGTATGCCTCTCCTCGATGAAAACGGTATGATGCAAAGAGGTGTGATCGTCAGACACCTGCTCTTACCCGGACATAAGAAGAATGCGAGGGAAGTGCTGCGCTATGTCTATGAGACTTACGGTGACAGCATATATATCAGCCTGATGAACCAGTACACGCCTTTTGACAGACTGCGGGATCATCCGGAGTATGGTGAGCTATACAGGAAAGTGACGAAAAGAGAGTATGAGTCCGTAGTGGATTATGCCATAGATCTGGGAATCACGAATGCTTACATTCAGGAAGGAGATACGGCGCGGGAGAGTTTTATACCACCGTTTGATGTACGAAAGGAATGAAGGGCTCCGGCGTGAGTTTTCTATCAACGATAGATTTATGATAGAAGAAGAGGTGGAATATGAGAAAACGTTTAAAATTTTTCGGTCTAGTTACAGCAGTCGGTATATTATCCGTGGGCTGCGGGAAAAAAGATGAGATTATCGAGGAACCTGTAGCGACGGAGAGCCCGGCGCAGGAGGACAGTACGTTTGAGAAAGAACTGGAGATTGAACCGGAACAGACCACGGTAAGTACCTGCCGGATCACGGGAGGCCAGGTCGCGCTGGTCATTGACATGTCTTCCACCATGGACAACGGGTTTAACCAGGCAGCGCTTAACGGTGCACAGACTTACGCCGATGCCGCAGAGATATCCTATTCCTATTATAGTGCAGATACTGATACGGAGGAGGCATATGAAGAGGCTGTCCTGATGGCGATTCAGAACGATGCGGAGCTTGTGATCTGTGCCGGCAGCCATTTCGAGCAGACGGTGGGACGAATGCAGAAGGAGTACGGGGATGTATATTTCCTTTTGCTGGACGGTGTTCCGAGAGATGCGTCGGGTGAAGCCGTTGACATAGAGCCTAATGTCCACTGCATCACGTATCGGGAGGAAGAGGCGGGCTATCTGGCCGGATATATGGCAGTTCTGGAAGGCTATACCAGGCTGGGATTTATCGGCGGCGAGCAGCTTCCCACGGTAGAAAGTTACGGCTGCGGCTATCTTCAGGGAATTGACGATGCCGCCGGAGTTCTGGAAAATAATGACGACATCAGCGTGGAATATTGGTATGCGGACACCTTTTTACCGGATCAAAAGATAGAAGATGTCTCTCATGACTGGTATGAGGCGGGGACGGAAGTCATCTTTACCTGTGGAGGGACTCTGTATCAGTCTGTGCTGCCGGAGGCTGAAGCATACGGCGGCAAACTGATCGGTGTGGATGTGGATCAGAGCGACATCTCTGAGCTTTTCTTGACATCAGCCATGAAAGGGATCGATTCTTCCGTGATCGATGCGCTGGATGAGTTCTTCGCCAACGGAAGGAGCTGGCCGAAGAAGATCGGGGGAGAAGCGATCTCCTACGGCGCGAAAGAGAAATGTATCAGGCTTCCCGTGCAGGATGACGCATGGCGTTTCCAGAAGGCAACAGTAGCCGATTATCTGCGGATAGCAGCCAGCCTGAAGAGCGGAGACATCCGCATATCGGACAATATGGACGATATGTCGGAGACATCCGTTTCAGTCACTTACCATAAGCAATAACAGGAGGACGATCCTTGCGTACCGGAAACATAACGAAATACAGATATCTTTTTTACATACTTGTCCTGCTGTTGTGCGGAAGCCTCGGCCTGTTATCCGGATGCGGAAAGCAGGAGCAGGAAGTCACACAGACTTCTGTACAGACGGAAGTAAAGTCCGACGAAGAAATAGAGAGGGAACTGACGGAGGGGAATGTCACGCTTTCTCCTGCCCGGCTTGCCGCCTATGGCCATGTTACGGACTGCTCCGTGCAAAACGATAAGACAACCTTAAGCTGTACGCTTACCATGCCGGATATTCCGAAGAGTGACGATGCCATGATCTATCTGTTTGCCTTCGGAACCTGTGAGACATGCGAGTTTTCCGGTGATATGGACAGGATGCCCGTGGCCAGTGAGAGGAAAGCAACGACCTGCAGGATGAGCTGGCCTTATGAGGAAGGACAGCTTTTCAGGCAGTTTGTGCCTGCGTTGCTTGTGGACGGGCAGTACCGGCCGTTATCTGAGAGTGTCTGTATCAGCAACCCGGAAATGTTAGCTGATACGGTAGACAACGTTCCTCAGCCTAAATCGAAGAAAGGGCTCCTGCTGGATCCCCAGATGCTGGGTACACCGCTGTTGACGGAGCTGGGTGTACAGTATGCCATTTATAACATTCCCTTATCCCGCATTATGGGAGAGACGACAGATAAGACATTCCCCACCATTTCATATGAGTATCAGGACAATACCTATATATTTAACGGTGCCGCGATCAACGGCTATGATTATCTTTTTTCATACCTGACGGGTCTTGGAATCAATTCCACGGCGATCATTCTGAATGACTGGAATGATGCCTATACGCAGTTGGTCCATCCGCTGTCCCGGAATAAGGAATCGGGGGCATACTATTATGCTTTCAACACGGCGGATATGGAGGGATGCCTGTATTTAGAGGCAATCGCCTCTTTTCTGACGGAGCGGTACAGCGGGAAAGAACACGGGTTGGTATCGAACTGGGTCATTGCCAATGAGATCAATCAGTATCAGGTATGGAATTATATGGACACGGACGATATCATGGTATATGCGGCTGAGTTTGAGAAGGCGCTGCGTATTTTCTATTATGCAGCGAAGAGTAACTATGCCGACGCCAAAGTGTATTTCAGCATAGACCACGACTGGAACAGCAACAGAGGAAATGACACGAAATATTTCAATGCGAAAGAGGTTGTGGCGGCGGTCAATGAGATGGCCAAGCAGAAAGGAAATTACGATTGGGGGCTGGCGATCCATCCATATCCCAACCCGCTTACCCGTGTAAACTACTGGACAGAGGCCTACGACAAAACGTCCGACGCGCCGGTTCTCACATTGATGAATCTCAGTACGGTGACAGATTTCTTAAGACAGGGCGAGTATCTTGACCGGAATGGGGAGGTTAGGAGCATTATGGTCACGGAGCTCGGTTTTACATCCGCCTCCGGCGAAAAACTGCAGGCGGCAGCTTTCGCCTACTGTTATTATATAATAGAGGCGAATCCTTATGTGGACGCATTTATTATGAACCGCCAGACCGATGCGCTGGAGGAAGTGCGGCAGGGACTTGCTTTCGGAATCTATGAAATGGATCATACGCCCAAATATATCTGCGATGTATACAAAAATATCGATACGGATGAGGGGAAGGAATATACGAAATTCATGCTGAATATCCTGGGAGCGGGGAGCCTGGAGGAGGCTCTTTCGTGGGCAAAGTAAGTCTTGTTTTGAAATACGGATATCGTTAAATCCTTTGACGATCATACATATGTTGCGGTGATACAGGAGAAAATTTGTACCTAAGTTACAAAAAATCATGATAAAATAAGGAAGAGCATTGACAGTTGAAGGGTTTTTTTGATAATATATATACATTATGTAGAGAAACGGTGGGGTTTAACATGGCGAACTCTATGGTTTCTTTCTTTATATATGTTATTTTGGTTTAATGTGGTAAAGCAAAAAAGCGGAAAATATGTCATAATTACATAGGAATCAATATAAGTTGCGGCTTGGAAAGGAGCACGGTAGTACAAATGGTAAAGTATACTATTAAACGCATTATTTTGGCAATCGTTTCGATTCTGATTGTCAGCGCAATCACCTTCTTTGTCATGAACATTATCCCGGGCGGACCGTTCAACAAGGAAAAGGCTACGAGCGCGGAGGCGCAGAGAGTATTGGAGGAGCGCTACAATCTGGATAAACCGCTTGGACAGCAGTATGTTCTTTATATGAATAATTTGATACACGGTGACTGGGGCATCTCTTTGCACAGCGGACGTGATATATGGGGAGAGATTTCCTCACGCTTTAAAGTGTCTGCGAGACTGGGAGGTATGGCCGCCGTGGTGGCGATCATTATCGGATTGATTTTGGGGAGCGTCGCGGCGTTGACGCGAAACAAGTGGCCGGACAGGCTTATAGTATTCTTGACGACACTGGGAACTGCCATGCCGTCCTTTATCTTGGCGACTCTGCTGCTTCTCGTGTTCTGTCTGAAACTCGGATGGGTTCCGGTATGGTCGTCGAGCAAACCGAATTACGTCCTGCCGATTATCGCGTTAAGCCTTTATCCGATGGCATATATCACGCGTCTGACAAAAACCAGTATGCTGGATGCGCTCAATCAGGATTATATTCGTACGGCGAGAGCAAAGGGTGTTCCCGCATGGAAAGTAATTTTCAAGCACGCACTTAGAAACGCGCTGATTCCGGTCGTTACTTATATCGGACCGATGGTTGCCTATATTCTGACAGGTTCCATGGTTGTAGAGAATATCTTCACGATCGGCGGCCTTGGGTCTTCTTTCGTGACGAGTATCACAAACCGCGATTATACGATGATTATTGCGACGACGATCTTTCTTGCTATTTTGATGGTAATTGCGAATCTGCTGACCGAT
>CAMWXF010000108.1 GCA_947178115.1 uncultured Lachnospiraceae bacterium | reverse complement strand
CGCTTCTTCCTTTCTATCGGTGTGGAGCAGGGCATTTGCGTAGGCGATGATCATCATCTGTACCCATTCTTCTTCCGGATTCACATCGTATTCCAGCGCTTTTCCATAATAGATATAAGAATTTTCATAGTCGTAGATCATGTTGTAGGACTGTCCGATCTGGAAATAGAGATAAGGATCGTTCGGCGATTTTTCCAGCTCACGGAAAAGGAGAGCGTTGTTGCGCTCCACTTTCCAGCGGAGATCTTCACTACTGCCAAGATATCCCACATGGTCGCCTACAAGCGGCAGGTCATAGCTCTCATACAACATACTGTTTGTATTATGAGTAATCTGCTCATGGATAGCGGATTCAAAATGGAAGAATTTACGGTTGAAGAGCCGCCCCAGCCGATCCTGATAAACCATGTCTGTCCGGTTGGAGATATAGTGATTATCCAATGCAATCCGGCCGACGGACTCAGGGTGTTCACTGATCATGGAAGATAACAGATCGATATCCAGTTCGGTGATCACTTCATCACAATCAAGAATCAAAACGTAGTCGTTAGATGCCTGTGCAAGAGAATAATTTCTCGCGGCGCTGAAATCATCTATCCACGCAAAGTCATATATTTTATCGGTATACTCTGCGGCAATTTCTTTCGTCCGATCGGTGGAACCGGTGTCCACCACTACAATTTCAAACCCATAAGGCTTGATGGAAGCAAGACATTTCCCGATATTTTTTTCCTCATTTTTAGCAATCATACAGACAGATAATGGGTACATATTTTTTCCTCCATGGAAAAATAATGGTGTAATATATAGTAAACAGTCATTTCCATGCTGTAACTTAGATTACTTTTCACGGCATACCAAACACCGTCTCCTGACCGTCTCACGCCTCATACACTCATACCCTCACGCAAACATCTCCCGCACCCGATGTCGGAACGTATGATTCTGCGCCACCTTCTCGTATCCGTTTCGGGCGATTGCTTCACGCTCATCCTCGTGATTCAGATAGTAATTGATCTTACCGAGCAGATCCTCCTTGCTCTCATAGTAGACAAAATCTTCGTCCGGAACGAAATATTCCAGATAATCAGCCTGGTAATTACTGAGCAGGAATCCGACGCTTCCCATGATATCAAAAGCCCTCAGCGGAATACCGCTCTTGATGCTGCGGAGGGAAATATTCAGATTGATCCTGCTCTGCCTGAACACCAGAGGCATCTGCCGGTAATAGTCGACCGTTCCGTGGTTGGTGAGATTGGACATAGTGTAATTCTGATTGGGTGTAAACAGGTCAAAATGAAAATGCTGCGTAATTGCACGGATCAGCTCATCCCGCTCCAGTCCGGTAATCTTGCGATTGATTACATACTGGGCATAGAGGTATTCTTTAGACTCTACACCGTCGGGATTAGGGTCCATGGGGAGAGCCTGATACAGGTCATCCATGATCGGCGCCAGAGACTCTTGAATAAAATTATAGCCCTGCACTTTCATCTGGCTTTGCATCAGTGCATCCAGATAGCCCCTCGTATAGTCAGACAGTGTAGTCATCCTGTCGAAAAAGTTATGTGACTCATTGTAGAGGGAGCCGACAAAGGAAATGTCATACAGATAGGGAAGCCGCATAGGATCCGCGTCCGCCGTGAGATCGGTTTCTTCCGGCAGGAGCCTGCTCAGACGTTCCGTATTTGCTGCCATCGGCAGATAATGGACAGTCTGTATGCCGGCATTGTGAAATTCCATATAAAGCTCCTGATCAAACACATAGATGGTGTTACAGGGATTGATTATAGTGTAGGAGTAGAGCATCACATAGGGACTGTCGTAGATCCATGAAATATAACGTATATTTTCTCGTTTGCACACATTGGAGATGACAGGAAAATAATTAAAAGAAAAAACGACATCCGCCACTTCTCCGTGAAGAAAAGAGGCAAAGTCTTTCTCCAGTTCTTCGTCTCTTCGGGAATCCCTGTTGGAAAAGGGATATGAGACCACACTGTGCCCCTCCGCGGCAAAGGCAGCCTTTATGTCATTATTTCCGAAACTGGCCCATTCGATAAACAGTATTTTCATAGATATCCCCATTTCTGTGCTGCTCTTTGCGCATGAACAAATCTGTGGTAAGCAGCGCGCTGACATAAATCTCGCCTATCTGACTGTTTTCAGTGCATGTTCCCTGATCTTTTCATAGGTTACAGGGCTCAGATCATGTTCAATTCTGCAGGCATCCTCAGCGGCAGTCTTCTCGTCCACGCCGAGGGAAACGAAGAAAGCCGTCAATACTTTATGCCGGTCATAGATATCGGAGGCGATCGCATAGCCGGTATCGGTAAGGGTGATATAGCCGTCCTTATCCACTTGTATATAGCCGTTCTCGCGCAGCTTCTTCATAGCCACACTGATGCTGGGCTTACTGTAGTTCATTTCGGTGGCAATATCGATAGAACGGACTTGTCCGGATCGCTCCTTTAAGATGAGGATCGTTTCTAAATAATCTTCTGCCGATTCATGTATTTCCATTGTATTGTCCTGACTTTCTTTATATTATGATATGGATACTATTAATAGTTACATTATAGCATTATCTGCTATTGCTTTATTTCATTATTGGATTATAAGAATATTCTGGGCTTGTATTTTGTCATATGACTTATTCCAATATACCTTTTAAGGCAGTTGTTCAAGCCGTGTAAGGGCAGGAGGATAATCACCGCATTTGCGATAGGATTTCTTCGCTTCCTCAGTATATCCGGTACATTCATAGATAACACCAATATTATAATAGGCTTTATAATTATTCACGCCTTCCACGGCAAACTCTTCCATCGTAGTAGCTTTTTTGAATTCATTGATGGCTTGATCAAGGAATCCGTTATTCATGTAGATCAGCCCGATCAGGAATACGAAGTCGGCGCGCGTGGCAAATTCATCGTATATATCGAGCAGACCGAGAGCATCTTGATTTTGTTTTAAGTCTAATAGTGTATAACCGTATGATTCCACCATATTCTGCACATAATCCAATGAAGGATCTACATCCATGGAAAGCCCCAGATCAAGATAGCGGAAAGCGGTCTCGAAGTCATGCAGTTTTCGATAGCTTTGGCCCAACTGGTAATAGATGTAGGGATCGGCACCGTTGGTTTCCAGCTCTTTCTCTAAAAGAGTAATGTTACGTTTGGATTTCTCGAGCATCTCATCTTCCGTACCGTCATAACCTACGTGAAGAATGGTAATCGGGGCGGAGTAGACATATTTGACGGGAGCTGCATCAAGCGTGGCGTTTCGGCGATCAGAAGCAGCTGTCGGTACAAGCTGCTCGTGAACGACTCCCTCAAAATGAAAATAGCGCCTATTTATGAAGCGGCTGACACGCACCTGCTCATAGGATGTCCGTCCGTCTTCCGTAAAACGGTTGCGGATTAGGATGCGTCCGGCATGACGGGGATGGTTCTCCATACATTTACGCAACGCTTTTTGATCTATAACCTCCGTATATTCGTCACAATCGAGAGAGAGTATCCAGTCGTGGGAGGCTTTTTGCATGGCAAAATTTTTGGCGGCGCTGAAATCACCACACCAGTCGAAGTGATAGATTCGGTCGGTGTATTTCCGTGCCAGTTCGACAGTGCGGTCCGTGGAGCCGGTATCTGCCAGCACGATCTCGAATCCGTAAGGCTGCAGGCGTTTCAGACACTCATCAATATGTTTTTCTTCATTTTTGGCAATCAAACAGACTGATATGGGCAGCACGACAGATTCCTTTCCTGTTGGTTTACATCACTGTCCCTGGACGAAGCTGTTAAACATCGGCTTCGGAGCAGGAGACGGGGTAAGTTCCTTCAGTTTCTTTACGGCAGGTTCATAGTCGCCGCATTTCTTATAGTATGTACGGGCTTCGTTCAGATTGCCCATGTTCTCATAGATGGAAGCGATGTTATAGTTGGCGCGGTAGCTGTTGACGCCTTTACGGGAGTAGGAGGAGAGTGTAGTTGCCTTCCGAAACTCCTCGATCGCTTTGTCATTTAATCCTTTTTTCATATAGATCATGCCCATCAGATAGACGAAATCCGCACGGTGTGAGAAAAGTTCATACTTATCCCGAAGCGTCATGGCAAGATCATACTTGGCCAGTTCCACCAGACAATAGCCGTATGTCTCCGCCATGCTCTGCACAAAAGCGGATTGTGGATCGGCGTTTAATTCCAAACCCTTCTGATAGTAGTACGCGGCCTTCTCCAGATCGTTCAGGGAGATATAATTCTGTCCAAGCTGGAAATAAATATATGGGCTTGGCCCTTTGAGGGTCAGGTCGTGTAGCAGCATTTCCAGATTACGTGTGGCGCGCATACGTTTGTCGGATTCGGAGACATAGCCCTCATGATAAAAGGTCAGAGGTATCGTGAAAGAGTCCGGCTCATTTCCGTCCAGCGTGCATACCTGCTCGTGGACACTGCCCTCATAATGACAGTATTTGCGGTTGAACAATCTGCCGATGCGCTCTGATTGGATGGAGCGCACGCCCTGAATAATATAGGGATTGTTACGGATGATCATGCCCATGGAGCGGCTGTTTTTCTCAAGGACCTCCTCCAGTTCGGCGAGATTGACATTTTCCAGATATTCATCACAGTCTATGATCAGCACCCAGTCGTTAGAAGCCTGCTGGGTGGAGAAGTTTCTGGCAGCGCTGAAGTCGTCGCACCATGCAAAATGAAACACTTTGTTTGCGTAGCGATGGGCAATTTCCACGGTTCTGTCCACAGAACCCGTATCTACAACGATGACTTCAAATTTACACGGTCTAAGCCTTTTGAGGCACTCTTCTATATGATTGTCTTCATTCTTAGCGATCATGCATACCGAAATAGGAATCATGGCGTCACCTCTTCAACAGTAAAAATCTTTTATATCATATATATTAGCATTTTCTGCATGTTACGACAATAAAATATTTTGTTGTATTTGGATAGAAAGAGGTAAAAAATGGGAATAAAGTACCAGACTTTTTGCACAAAAATATGTAGGAAAAAATCAACAAAATGATGAAATGGACGGAATATCGTTCAGTATACGTTTCGATGGTTCCATTTTGGGGAATTTTATGATATAATTTTCACAAAAATAATCAGAATCATACACTATAGGAGGGCTAAAATGACAAAGGCAGAAATATTAAAGGCAGAAATTTTAAAGCAGTATAAGAGTGTCAGACAGTTCGCGATCGAGATGGAGATACCGTACTCCACTCTGGTTACTGCCCTGGATAGAGGAATTGAGGGAATGGCGTATGGCACTGTAATCAGAATGTGTGACAAACTGAACCTGAATCCGGTTGATTTTACACCGCTTAACCAGAAGAGCGTACTTGGAAGCAAGATCATGGAGAATCGTGTGATGCAGTACTATGTGAAGCTGAACAAGACGGGACGTAAGAAAGCGTTGGAGTTGATGGAGGATTATGCGCAGTTAGAGAAATATAAGGCAGTAGAGGAGAATTAATGCAATACGATTATCTGGTTGTTGGCGCCGGACTGTTCGGTGCGGTATTTGCCCATGAGATGAAGCGGCAGGGCAGAAGGGTGTTGGTGATTGACAGGCGCAGGCACATAGCGGGAAACATCTATACCGAGCCTGTGATGGATATTCAGGTTCATAGGTATGGAGCGCACATTTTTCACACCTCGGACAAGAGAATATGGGACTATGTCAATCAGTTCACCGAATTTAATCACTATATAAATTCACCGGTTGCATATTATAAGGGAGAATTGTATAATCTCCCTTTTAATATGAATACATTTAACAGGATGTGGGGCGTGGTGACACCGACGCAGGCGAGAGAGAAGATTGTGGAGCAGATCGGAAGGCTGCAGATTACGGAGCCGAAGAATCTGGAAGAGCAGGCGCTTTCGCTGGTGGGAACGGATGTCTATGAGAAGCTGGTAAAAGGCTACACAGAGAAGCAGTGGGGCAGAGACTGTAAGGAACTGCCTGCTTTTATCATCAAGAGACTCCCCCTTCGATTTACTTACGATAATAATTATTTTAACGACCGTTATCAGGGTATTCCCATCGGAGGGTATACCATTATGGTAGAGAATATGCTTCAGGGGATTGATGTGCGGACGGAAATTTCCTATCGGGATTTTGTCACGGAGCAGGAGACGGACAGTGGTGCGACGGTCATTGACAAAGAGGGTAACACTTATCGCAAGGTGGTGTACACCGGCATGATGGACGAGTATTTTGAATATTGTCTGGGACATCTGGAATATCGTTCCCTTCGGTTTGAGACGGAAGAATTTCCGGAATGTGATAACTATCAAGGGAACGCGGTGGTGAACTATACGGAGCGGGAAGTGCCTTATACGAGAATCATCGAGCATAAACACTTTGAGTTCGGGACGCAGCCCGGCACCGTGATTACGCGGGAGTATCCGGCACAGTGGCAGGAGGGCGACGAGCCTTATTATCCGGTCAACAATGAACGTAACGATGCGCTCTTTGCGCAGTATTGTGAATTAGCGGCGGCAAGGCGGCATGTGATCTTCGGCGGACGCTTGGGGCAGTATCGGTATTATGATATGGATAAGGTGATTGCGGCGGCGCTTG
>CAMWXF010000107.1 GCA_947178115.1 uncultured Lachnospiraceae bacterium | reverse complement strand
AAGTTGCTGTTGACGATCTCCTTAATAATCAGGTTCGCCGCTTCTCCCGCTCCGATCACCATAACGGCAATCCTGTTCTTCTTATTCTGCTGCTTATGTTTCAGGCTCCGGAAAAATCGATACGAGAAACGGCTGCTGAATATACATGTGATCAGCAGGAACAGATAAAGGAAATAGTAACTTCTGGGCACCGCACTGGACGTAGTCTTAAAAAATTGCAGGCACACGCTATTTACAATCGTAGACAGCACGCAGGATACTACAATATTCTGTAATTCCGCCTCACCCGCGAAAGCCCAGAGACTGCTGTACAGACGGAACACGTAAAAAATTGCCAGCGTCACCACGATGTTTAACGGCATCACATGTTCAATCGGACTCAGAAAATGCTCCGGTATCGCGTCCACGCGGAATTCATAACGCATCACAATCGCCAGATAACTTGCCAGAATCACACTGATCACATCATATATGATCAGACAGGTTCTCCTATAAAACAGCTTTACATTAAAAGGTTTTCTCTCTTTGTTCATAGTTTCATCCTACGCCGCTTTCTTTCTGTCGATCAAAAGCGGTGCCATTGTCAACAGTAAACAATATGCAATCGAACTGCAGGGATGGAAGATCCATTCCGTCAGCCCCGCAACCGCAAAAAGAATCAGCAGGGCAAGCGGCAGTGCCGCACAGACTCTGTCCTCTTTGCGTCTATGAAAATAGACTGCCGCCTGCACCAGTGTACCGGCACCCAACAGAATAAACATCATGCCCACATAGATCCCGTGGTCATAGGCAACCTGAAGGTAAATATTATGTGCATGAACGTTATAATGACCGTTCGGCTCCATAATACCCATGTCTTCATGTCCTATCTTGTTGAGATTATTATAATACAGTCTGAATATTTCTAATCTTCCGTTTGTATAGGAATATTCTTCCTCACTATCCTCACCGTCCCGAGTCTCGCCCTCCGTCTGCGTATCCGCAGAAGCCATATCCATGATCTGCCCGTCGGCTATCAGACTCTCGGCTCCCGCCGCCGTATCCCCCAACGATGCAAGCAGAATCGCATCGTCCTCCAGAACATACGGAGCACCGGACAGCTCCTCCTTCGCATCTGCAACCATATAAATTGCCCGCAGACTCTCCTCCTCCGGTATACCAAGCACCTTCATCTGAAATACCTGTATAAACCGCTGGATGGTGATGTAATAATAAGAATCCAAATCCCTGCCGTGCACGATCTCTACGGGCAGCTCTTCTATCTCATGCAGCTGCGGTCTGGCGACCACCGCCGGAACCATCCTCTGTGCCGTAAATACCACCGGAAAACAAACCGCGGCCGCAAGCAGCATCATACCGATGCTTTGCAGCATACCGCGCCATTTGTTCCGCATGGAGAAACAGAGCACCGGTATCATCACCACCGACATGACTAAAACTGCCAGATATCCCGTTCTGGATAACGTAAACAGCAGATATACCGCCGATACGCCGAACATAATCAGCTCTTTATAGACAACCGACAATCTCTGGTCTCTCCTGTATACGTCTAAAAACTTCACCAGTGCGGCGCCCACTACCAAGGCAAGATATACCGCCGACATCGTCACCGTATGGAAGATGAAGGGATATCTGTAGTATTGAAAGAACATATACGGTCTGTGCAGCAGACAGTACACCACCATCACCCCGAAATGAAGCAGGATGCCATTACAGATATTCCGAAGCAACCCGGCCTTTCCGTCCCACGCCGCCATGTTCAGATAAAACAGGACAAAAGAACATACCAGATAAATCGGCCATCCTCTCGTATTGCGATATAAGATAATCGCTGCAAAAAACACCACCACTACGACACAGTACGGAATGCATATGTCTCTGACCTGCCCCCGTACCAGAACCCGTATGGTGCCAATCACCACAAGCCCTGCCAGAATACCGGCCCACATGGTAAGCTTCACCACGAGAACCTGGGTCTCTTCCGGGTCCGTCAGCGCCGCCATGGCACTGTGATAATAACGCATACCGATAAAAGCCGCCGCGATGAGATACACGAAGTTAATTATATTTAGAATATCCTTGCTCTTATAGGTCACAATCACCGCCAGCGCAAAGAAAATCATCTGTTGCCTGTACGCCACGGTATGATGGATCTCATACAGCCCGTTCATATAATTACAGCAAGCCCAGATCGCCCCTGCAAACATCATTGACTGCAACCCGCCCGGCATATTTGTTTTCAAAACATCAAAGACCGTCCTGTCCGTGGCACAGCCTGTCCTGTCATGATTGACCGCATAGAGCAGCAGCGCCGCCGTAAGCAGAATACTTCCTTCATAGAAAAGAATGGACACAGTATTGGTCGTAAACAATTTACATGGCCACACCGCCGCGCACGCCACACAGCCTGCAAGTATAATAAGCGGATTACACACAGCCTTGACAGTCTGTTCCACCGTGACCAGTGCATTTCTCTCCGGATACCTCCGATAGTACCTGCCGGTAAGATAAGTGACCAGAACCGCAGACAACACAAACAGAGCAGCACACAGTAGTGTTTTGCCCTTGCGAAGCGGCACCTCATATTCATACACAGCTATCATGCAGCGTTCCGTATCTTCCACATTGCCATAGTACAGCGTGCCATTATATATATTTCCCGAATCCGCCGTATATTGATACGCTACACGAAACGGCTCTTCGATCCCCTGCAGCAGGAAATAATATTCCCTGCCGACCTGTGTATCGATATTGACCTGCACCGTACAGAAGCCCGGAATAGTCTCCATATCTTCCGTTTTGATCACCTGCTGCATGATCATATGCATGGCTGCATCATACAGCACGAAATTGAACTCTTCCCCTGTCGTTCCTTCATGGAGGTAAATATCAATATTTTTTAATCTGTCATACTGGGCGATGAACATCTGCTGTACCACATAGCCTGACGTAATCTCCTCAGATTCCATAACAGTCCCGGGCAGCGTCTTACTGTTGGCAGTCACCGTCTCCTTGATCAGACGAATCGGCCACAGTGCAAGTGCCACGCACAGTACAATGATCCAGACCGTCCCACAGATTGCCTGTCTTCTATTGATTATCCTGTTCATTATCCATTCCTGATCTTTTCCAAAAATATCATTGCTTAGTATATCACGATTGTATATTTTTTACAACTAAGGCGCGCTACACCTCTTCCAAAAGCATAGCCGCAAACAACGGCAGCCCATACCAAAAGATCAGCACATACCGCGGCAGATACGTAGGACCTAAAATAACCGTCAGCCAGACGAGCAGCACCATCATATAAGGAATCACAATATGATACTTTTTCCGATACAGCACATAAGCAAACACGAACGCAATACACCAGAAGATTCCACCCGGAGAGTAGAGCATGGAATATATAGGAATCTTTTCCTGGGAAATCTCCAGCGCCAGCTTGCGATACGCCTCATCAAGCCAAGGAATCTTGCTGTCACGAAATCCCGGCTCCTCCACTTCATATCCGAAATAGGAGCTGTCCGCATAAGTAAAAGTAAACACCGTATTACCGGAATAGACATCAATCACCGTATCCGGATACCAAAATCCGTACGAATTCATCAGCCATGCGTTGATATAGGATAAAGGCTTCTTCAAACCGATCCGCACCCAAAGCCCGGCGTACTTGGATTTGTCCGCCGCAAACACTTCATTCTGAAAACGGACCTTCACCGGATCGGACAACTTAGGATTATATAATACAAGCGCTTCTTCCGGCAGAATCTCATGAAGCGCCTCAACATCCTCCGGTTCAAAGACTTCCTGGTTGAACTTATAGGTTCTGGCAAGCTGCTGTATGGGGACCGTGAGAATTTCCTGATTCTCCCCGCCTTGCGCATGAAATACCACCGTAAGCCCGGTATTAATCACAAAATATGACAGAAATATGATTACCAGCAGAACCGCAAGCTTTTTCAGATTCTTTTTATGATATAACAACAGAATAGGCACCATTACCGCAAATGCATAGACACCGTTTTTGCGAAACAGCATCATTGCTACCGCACTGAGAATGAAAAAGATCTTTTTACTCTTGGAAGCATAAAACTCTTCCTCATCGCTTCCCATATCCAGAAGTGCCAATAGAAGCAACAAAAGTGCCGCCGTAAACAATGCATCCTTGGCGGAACAAAGCGTAAACATGACAATAACCGGAAAAAAAGCGAAATAGAACAGAGAGAGCAGCCTCACCGCTTTAGAAACCTTCCTTTTTCTCATAAAGGAAAGCAAATATGTGAATGCACCCGACACCACCATCATCTGCACCACCATATAACAGGCAATTCCGAGATTATAAGAGTCTGTCACCTTGTGCACCGCGCAGATGATGCCGCCAAGCATTAACACATGCACAAGCGGATGATGGGTAGTAAATGTTCTGGATGCGACCTGCAGCCACTCCTCCTGTGCATCGTACACAAAGAACCCCGGATAAACCGCCAGCAGAACAGGCAGCCAGCATAGAAGCATAAAAAGAAACGTAAGTATATTCACATACTTCGTTGTTTTTTTCGGTACGCCGGGCATTTTGATATGTTCTGCAAGTCTGTTTTTCCGATCCTCCATGCCGCTTAAGAAATCCCAGAATTTCCTGACAAGGATCGTAAAGAGACATGTTAATACAGGCAGGGATATCCATAATCTCCAATCTTTGAAATCAACGTTTCCGACAGCATCCAGACGGACGCCGAACAACATTGACGTGGTAAATAAAAAGGCGAGAATCCCTGCAATTATCCATCCCCTTTTGTCCTTCAGATCGATTGTCTGCAATGACCGGTTCACCGCATACAAACACAATAACCACACGAAAACGGCAAAAATACTGTTGGTGAAACCAAGCGTGTTCTCCTTAAGATTTAGAACCTGCGGAAAGCACAGCGTACCCGCCGTCGCGATCAGGAATGCTACAGTGCTCAATTTCAGTTTTATTCTGAATTCGTTCTCATTCATAATCTTTTCTCAATTCCGTTAAGACATTCTAAATGGGTGATTCATGATCTGTTCTAGGCAGTTCTTCACCGCTATGCTTTTCACCAATACATTCTTTGATAACATACTGCGGCGAATTGTTGAGTGAAATATAGATCCTGCCGATATATTCCCCGATTAGTCCAAGCATCAGCATGATCATGCCGCCGATAAACACAAGCGCCGCCATCATGGCGCTGAATCCGACCGGTACATTGGGATTGACGAATTTCTTAATAATTGTATAAATACCGTACAGAAATCCTCCGCATGCCGTTATACACCCCATCGCCGTTGCCACACGAAGAGGCTTGATGCTGAACGCCGTAAAACCGTTAAACCACAATCCCAGCAACTTACCGATGGTATAACCCGAAGTTCCCACTTCCCGCTCTCTATGCGACACTTCCACGTTGGTAATATTCTTAGTGGTGCGCAGTACAAGTCCGATCACATAGGGATACGGATTCGTATAACGTAACATCTCATCCACCACAAATCTCCGGGCCGCAAAATAACTTGACAGATACAG
This sequence comes from uncultured Lachnospiraceae bacterium, assembly GCA_947178115.1. Lineage (GTDB taxonomy): Bacteria > Bacillota > Clostridia > Lachnospirales > Lachnospiraceae > UBA3282. The sequence continues at coordinate 1,070 of CAMWXF010000107.1, read as the reverse complement.
TTCCTTCGGTTTTCCCAGCATAATCCTCGTCATAAGCTCATTGATCTTACTTCCGAAATTGCGGAATCCCGAATGTTGTTTATGGGTATACTTCGCATAGACTACGTCATAACCTTCCTCTATCTCACCAAGCAGCTTACCTACTTCATCAGCGGGGGTTTGTCCATCATCATCCAGACACACCACGATCTCTCCGCGGATGTAACGAAATCCGGCCATCAACGCCGCATGCTGCCCGAAATTCCTTGCCAGATTAATGCCGCATATATCTTTGCGCCGTGCGCAAAGCTCACGGATCACCTCGAATGTTTCATCCGGCGAGCTGTCGTTGACCAGCACGATCTCATGCTCATACTCCGGCATTTTCTCCATCGCCGTATCAATTTCTTCCACTACTTTACCGATAGTCTGCGCCGAACGGTAGCACGGTATTACAAAACTGACAAGTTTACCCATGATCTCCTCCACATATATCCCTAAACCGCCTTTGGTCGATCTCCATAAAGCATACTTCACGCTCACCCTGCTTCGTCATTACGGTTTCTTTCCGGTCTGTCATGCAGAAACCGGCATTCTCATAGCTCTTCCTTGCCGCAATATTATCAGCCATAAAACGCAGAAATACCGTGCGAAGCTGCAAGTCCTCGAACGCAAATTTAAGTGCCAGCCGTGCCGCCGCCGTACCGTAACCGCGGCCGAGAGCCTCCTCTTCGCCGATAAAAATACCGTACTCGGCGCTGCCCTCCTGTCTGTCGATATCGCGGAAATAAACACTGCCGATCTCCCTGCCATCTGGCAGACAAATCATAAACTGCACCACACGCCCCGTCTCCACCTGATCCCGTATCCATGACAAGTGTCCTTCCCTTGTAAAGGGCTCCTGATAAATGAAGTTTCTCCGTACAAAATCCCGATTGCGCCATGTGACGATCCTGTCCGTATCCTCCACCGTCATCGGGCGCAGATTAATCACATCCTGCATTGCTTTATCCAATAACCTTCCATACATTTGATAGGCTGTCACCCTGCACATGTTATATGAATCATTTCGTTCCGATCCGATAGACATG
>CAMWXF010000106.1 GCA_947178115.1 uncultured Lachnospiraceae bacterium | reverse complement strand
CGGAGTTTGTGCCCGTGCAGGCTAAGAGTTACAGCTATCAGTGGGAAGATCTGAAGAGTTATGAGATGCTCATTAAGGCTTTCTACGCTGTGGACAGTACGACGCGTGCGGGAGAGGAGCTGTTGCAGGTTGATCGGCTGCTGTCCGGGGACATGCGTATGAAAGGAGCTGCAGACGCGCCTCAGATCCTGATCTACCACACCCATTCCCAGGAAGCTTTCGCGGATTCTGTGGCAGGTGACGAATCCACGAGCATCGTGGGGGTGGGTGAGTATCTTGCCTCGCTGCTGCGTGAGCGTTACGGATACAATGTAATGCATCATACGCAGAGCTATGACAAGGATTCGCGTGATCAGGCTTACAGTAATTCCCTGCCTGAGATAGAGAAGCTGCTGGCGGAGAATCCGTCCATAGAGGTGGTGATCGATTTACATAGGGACGAGATGCCGGCGGATAAGAGACTGGTGGTCGATCTTCAGGGCAGACCCACGGCGCAGTTTATGTTTTTCAACGGGCTCAGCCGCAGCAGGAAGGGCGAGATCGAGTATTTGGAGAATCCGAATCTGGCGGACAATCTCGCTTTTTCCTTCCAGATGCAGGCGGCGTGCAACGAATACTATCCGGGGCTTGCGAGGAGAATCTATCTGAAGGCTTACCGTTATAATATGCACCTGTGCCCGAAGACACTGCTAATAGAGCTGGGAGCGCAGAATAATACGGTGGAGGAGGTAATGAATGCCTGTGATCCGTTGGCGCATGTGCTGAATCTGGTGTTAAGCGGTGAAGAGCCGCAGCGGTAACAGTGGACATATTTTCCGCGATTTGTTATACTTATCTCTGTATGACAAGGAGGAAATTATGGCAGCCATAGACCAGAGTAAAATCAGAAATTTTTGTATCGTAGCCCATATCGATCATGGTAAATCGACATTGGCGGATCGGATCATAGAGAAGACGGGACTGCTCACCAGCAGGGAGATGCAGGCGCAGGTACTCGATAATATGGAACTGGAACGGGAGCGGGGAATCACGATCAAGGCACAGGCGGTGCGCATCGTGTATAATGCCAAGGACGGGAACGAGTATATATTCAACCTGATCGATACCCCGGGACATGTAGATTTTAATTATGAAGTAAGCCGCTCACTGGCGGCATGTGACGGGGCGATTCTCGTGGTGGATGCCGCGCAGGGCATTGAAGCGCAGACTTTGGCCAATGTTTATCTGGCATTGGATCATGATCTGGATGTTTTCCCGGTGATCAATAAGATCGACCTGCCCAGCGCAGAGCCGGAGCGGGTGAAGAATGAGATCGAGGACGTAATCGGTATCGAGGCGCAGGATGCACCGATGATTTCGGCGAAGAACGGTATCGGTATCGAGGAAGTCTTAGAGGCGGTGGTGGAGAAGATCCCTGCGCCCAAGGGCAGTCCGGACAACCCGTTACAGGCGTTGATTTTTGATTCCGTTTATGATTCTTATAAGGGAGTGATCGTATTCTGCCGTATCATGGAGGGCAGGGTTTCGAAAGGTACACCGATCAGGATGATGGCCACCGGCGCTACCGCGGAGGTGGTGGAAGTAGGCTACTTCGGTGCGGGACAGTTCATACCCTGTGAGGAGCTGTCGGCCGGCATGGTGGGATATCTGACGGCTTCCATCAAGAATGTGAAGGATACGGCGGTGGGCGACACGGTGACGGATGTGAACAATCCCTGTGCGGAGCCGCTTCCGGGCTATAAGAAAGTTAATTCCATGGTGTACTGTGGTATGTATCCCGCGGATGGCGCAAAATATCCGGACCTGCGTGATGCGCTGGAGAAGCTGCAGTTAAATGACGCGTCCCTGCACTACGAGCCGGAGACGTCAATCGCGCTTGGATTCGGTTTCCGCTGCGGATTCCTGGGGCTTTTGCACCTGGAGATCATTCAGGAGCGGCTGGAGAGGGAGTATAATCTGGATCTGGTGACTACCGCACCGGGTGTTATTTATAGAGTGCATAAGACGGACGGAACCATGATCGAGCTGACGAATCCTTCCAATCTGCCTGATCCGGCGCAGATCGACTACATGGAAGAACCGGTGGTCAGCGCGGAGATCATGGTAACCACGGAGTTTATCGGTTCCATTATGCAGCTGTGCCAGGAGAGACGCGGTCGATACATCAGCACGGAGTATATCGAGGCAACCAGAGCTTTGTTAAAGTACGAGCTGCCCCTCAATGAGATCATCTATGATTTCTTTGACGCGCTGAAATCCCGTTCCAGAGGGTATGCCTCTTTTGATTACGAGCTTAAGGGCTATGAAGAGTCCAAGCTGGTGAAGCTGGATATCCTGATTAATCACGACGAAGTGGATGCCTTATCCTTTATCGTCCATGCGGACAGCGCTTATGAGCGGGGTAGGAAGATGTGTGAGAAGTTAAAAGACGAGATTCCCCGACATCTCTTCGAGATTCCGATTCAGGCGGCTGTGGGCGGGAAGATCATCGCCAGAGAGACAGTCAAGGCGATGCGCAAGGATGTGCTTGCCAAGTGTTACGGCGGCGATATTACCCGTAAGAAGAAACTGCTTGAGAAGCAGAAGGAAGGTAAGAAGCGCATGCGTCAGGTAGGTAACGTGGAGATCCCGCAGAGCGCGTTTATGAGCGTTTTGAAACTGGATGATAATTGAGAAGAAAGCAGAAGCGGCGAGTTTGGCGGATATCAGAAATTAGATATTAAGAATAATGGTAACTTAAAGTGAAATGATGAAAGAACTGAGTATATATATACACATCCCTTTTTGTGTAAAAAAGTGCCTCTACTGCGATTTCCTGTCTTTCCCGGCAGGAGAAGTGAAGAGGGGCATGACAGAGCGGAAGTCGGCGCTGTCCGGAAGTGGAATGGTACAAGACGATATTGAATATTATGTAAACCTACTGTGCCGGGAGATTACACAGTCCGCTGAAGTATACAAAAAATATCATGTGATATCTATATTTCTGGGCGGCGGTACGCCGTCTCTTCTTCCGGCAGATCGGATCATCCGGATCATGGAAGCAGTCAGAGCGCACTACCGAGTGGCTGAGAAGGCTGAGATTACCATGGAGATGAATCCGGGGACGATAGAAAACGGGGAGCCGGAACAATACATAACATGCGGTATTAATCGCGTCAGTATAGGGCTGCAGTCCGCGGATGATGAGGAGCTTCGGCGGATCGGCAGGATACACGATTACGCCGCTTTTCTGAAAACCTATGATCTGGTGCGCCGGGCGGGTTTTCGCAATGTCAATATTGATATCATGTCGGCGCTTCCGGGACAGGATGCAGCTTCCTATGAGCGGACGCTTCGGAAGGTGACGGCGCTTGCACCGGAGCATATATCGGCCTACAGCCTGATTCTGGAAGAGGGAACGCCTCTGCATGAGCGGCAGTCGGAATACTCTTTTCCCACGGAAGAAGAGGAGCAGGAGATGGACCGGCTTACAAGGCAGTATCTGGCTTCCTGTGGTTATCACAGATACGAGATTTCCAATTATGCCGGAGACGGTTATGAGTGCAGGCATAACAAAGTGTATTGGCAGCGGGGAGACTATGTGGGATTCGGACTGGGAGCCTCCTCTATGGTGCAGAACGTCAGATGGAGCAATCCGGACACGCTGGAAAGCTATGCAATGTATGTGACAAGTGCAGCAGTAAAGTGTGGATATGACGGTGCGGAATGTGGGCAGCTTATAGAAGTGAACGGGCAGGAAGAGCCGGAGGCCGGATATATACTGCACAGACAGGTTCTGAGCCGGCAGGAGCAGATGGAGGAGTATATGTTTCTCGGACTGCGTATGGTCTGTGGCGTGAGTGCGGCAAAGTTTGAGCATATATTCGACAGTCCTATAGAGGGAGTATACGGCGGGACGATAGACTGTCTGCGGCGGCAGGGACTTCTTGTGCGCGACGGGGACGGAATCAGACTGACGGAGCGCGGGCTGGATGTGAGTAATTATGCAATGTCGCAGTTTTTGTTTGACTAAAGTTTATTTTCGCTTTTTTCAGACATTAGATGTCATTTTAAAGAATTTGTATTGTAATTTATACACTGTCTTTGTATAATATTATTATGGAAACCGCGAAGTCATGCCCTTTATGGCTTGCCGGAAAACATATTTTCAGGTGGAAAGGCACTTAAGATGCCGCCGGGTCATAGAATAGAGTAAATGGACTTTGGGGGCTTCTTTTGAAAACATTTAAGCAACCACTGACTGCGAAGGAAGAGGCCGTATACTTAAAGCTGTTGAAGACGGGGGAAGACGCAGATCGGGTGCGGGCTAAGGAAATTCTCATAGAACATAACCTGCGTCTGGTTGCACATATTGCCAAGAAATATCAGAATGTAGATGAAGAGATGGAAGACATGATCTCGATCGGAACGATCGGACTGATCAAAGCGATCGATTCTTTCGATGCCGGCAAAGGTAAACTAAGCACCTACGCATCCCGATGTATCGATAATGAACTGCTGATGTTTCTGCGTGCAAAGAAGAAAACGTCCAGAGAAGTGTCTCTTTATGAGCCGATCGGTACGGATCGGGAAGGCAATGAGATCAATCTGCTAGACATTATAGAGCAGGATCAGATTGATGTGATCGACCGGATGGAGGCCGAGGATAAACTGAGCAGGCTTTCGGGACTGATTCATGAGAGACTCAGTGACAGGGAACGGGAGATCATAACGCTGCGCTATGGTCTGACGAGTGAATACGAGGTGACCCAGAGAGAGATCGGACGCAAGCTGGGGATTTCCAGAAGCTACGTTTCGAGGATAGAGAAGAGGGCGCTTGAGAAACTCAGGGAGGCTTACGAGGCGTTGTAAGTTGTGTAAGGGCTAAGGAGGAAACGGAAGTATGCTTTTTGTAAAAAAGGATGATTTGAAGGTAGGAATGCGGCTGGCACGTCCTATTTACAATAAAGACGGTGTTCTGTTATATGAACGCAATTCCAAGCTGACTATGCAGGGTATTGTGAGTATTAAGAATTTCGGACTGATCGGAATCTTCGTGCTGGAGCCGGCAGAGCCTGTTCCGCCCATGACGCAGGCAGATATTGATTTTGAACGTTTTCAGACGATGAGCGTCTTCTCTATCAGGGAAGAGCTGGAGAAGATTCTGCAGACGAGACGACTGTACAAGATGCCTACGATCGCCGCTAATATCATCAAAAATTACGGACATTTGGATAAGAAAATCAATTTCGTACAGAATCTGCGCAGCAAGGAGGACTATATCTATAAGCACTCCCTGAATGTGGCGATTCTGTGCGCTATGGTAACACATGTTATGAATCTGAGGCTGGATGAGCAGGTAGAGACCGTGCAGGCGGCTATCATCCATGATATCGGTAAGCTGACAGTACCGAAGAATATTTCCGGTAAGGATAATCTGACCGATGAGGAGCAGGAGTTTATTAGGAACGCAGAGCTGCAGGGACACAACCTGATCGATATCGTGTTTTCATCGAGCCCTAATGTCAAGAGGATCTGTGCGCAGGCGCAGAGGCTGCTGGCGAGTCTTGACACGCAGGGGGACATTTCATCCATGAAGATGGTCAACGGCGCTAAGGTGCTGGCGGTCATGGAGACTTTTGACACGATGACTGCGATGCAGGTGGAGAAGGAACCGGAATCCGAAGTGGCGGCTCTTAAGCACCTGCTTGATAATCCGCAGATATATGACCGCGATGTGGTGAATGGACTGATCCGGTCTATCAGCATTCTGGGACCGGGCACCAGCGTGGAGCTCAATACCGGAGACAAGGCGCTTGTTCTGGCGGACAATGCGCAGAACATACTGGAGCCGATGATCCTGATGTTCGGCGATAACAGCATCGTGGATCTAAGCAACAGGGAGATGTTCGGAGACCTGGAGATCAAGGATATCATGAAGACTATGGATAACCGCCACGTGATGGACATGGATCTGTTAAAAAAGCAGGGGATCAAGGTCGAGGAACCTGAGTATGTGACAGTGCCATAACGGGTGTAATACAAATTGCCGTAATACGGCGGGACAGAGAATGGGAGAAATACATTCCGTACTACAATACAAGAAGAGGTGGGACAGAGAAATGCCAACAATAGAAGAGATTATGAGAGTAGCCTGTGATGCGAAGGCATCCGATGTGCATGTTACGGTGGGTATACCGCCTAAGATGCGCGTAAACGGTAATCTGATTACCATGAATTTTCCGAGAATGATGCCTGCGGATACGCTGACGCTTGCCTATTCCATGATGAATGATGTTCAGCGGGAGAAGTTTGATGAACGGGGCGAGTATGATATGTCTTTTTCCATACCGGAACTGGGCAGATATCGTGTTAATGTGTATAAGCAGAGAGGCTCGGCGGCTATGGCGCTTCGTCTGGTGGGTACGCAGGTGCCTTCGCCGGAAGTTCTGGGGGTGCCGGAGTCTGTTATCAATCTGTATGAGCGTAAGAGAGGACTGATTCTGGTAACAGGCCCTACGGGAAGCGGTAAATCTACGACATTGGCGGCAATCATAGATAAGATCAACAATAAGAGAGATGCCCATGTAATCACGCTGGAAGACCCGATCGAGTATCTGCATCAGCATAAGATGGCTATGGT
>CAMWXF010000105.1 GCA_947178115.1 uncultured Lachnospiraceae bacterium | reverse complement strand
TGAGGAACATCCTATGCCATCTACCGCTATCGCAATCGTCGGGCGCGCCGACGCCACACACAACTACGAAACTGCTCTCCATCGTCTGGAGATTCCTTATATCACCACGTTGTCTGTGGAGGAAGCAGCGCTTGCCAGTCATCTGCTGCTGCCCGGCGGCGGTGACATCACCCCCGCCTTCTTCGGGCAGAGCAACCACGGTTCCTATAATATTGATACGGAACTGGATATCATACAGCTGCAGGCGCTCAGCTTTTTTATGAAACAAAAAAAGCCCATACTGGGCATATGCAAAGGGATGCAGCTAATCAACGTACAGCTCGGCGGAACGATCATACAGGATATCGACACCGCAGATATGCACAAGTGGATCGGTAAGGATCAATACCACTATGTCTATCACAACGGACTGAACCGCATGGATTTCTTCTATCAGCTATACGGTACAAGTACGCAGGTCAATTCCGCCCACCATCAGGCTGTGGACCGACTGGGCGGCGGGCTTACTGCCGTATGCCGCTCCGGCGACAATATGATCGAGGGAATCATGCACACAAGTCTGCCCGTCATGGCCGTTCAGTGGCATCCCGAACGCATGACGGAGGCCGGCGGCGAACATCTCTTACGATACTTCGCCGCACAGCAGCCTATTTCGTAAACATCTGCTCCAACTGCAGCATCCCCTCATCGAATCTCTCTCTTTGCAGTTCAGTCCTGCTCTTTACCCGTTCCTTGGCATTCAGCGAGACAATGTCAAAGAGAGACTTCATGATTCGAATCATTATCTTGCCGGTTTCCGGATCGATCTCCTTAAGCGCCGCGCTGATCTTTTGTATGCTTTGAAACCAGTTGGCGGTAAAGTCGATCAGATTATCGGTCTCGGAAGCAAGTATGATCTGATAGAAAGTATCTACAAAGGTGTGCATCTGCTCCTGATCCAGTGATAGAATCCACTGGTTTAACGCCTCATCCATGAACCTGCGGCCCTCGTATAGTTCCTCGACGATCCGGAAGTGATCGCCATCCACCAGCCATGTATAAGGATTATGCTGAGCCAGCCCAATGGTTTTGCTTTCCACTACCCGGTAAGCGCCGTCCGTATACAGAAGCATTCCCACTAAAGAAGAATGCGGTATCGTCTTATGGATTCTGTCTGCGATCTCGTCGTAAGCGCTCTGCTCCTTCACTTCCGGCCGGAATCCCGGTCCGTCGTGATCGAAGATTGCAAAGATGCGACGCCGCACCTCTTCCCGGCAGTTCATGCTGGCATAAGTGGCCAGATTGCCGCCCTTAGAGTGTCCGCCCACATAGAAATCCCCTTGTATCCTGCGTGCCACGCGTTCCAAATAGTCCACGCTCATATACTGTCCGCGCACCGGCTCGGAAAAGGCAAGATTCATATCTTCTTTCCATCCCACGATGTTCTCATCGGTTCCGCGATATGCCACATAGCTTATGCCGTTCGGCAGAAGAAATGTCACCGCCGAAAACTGCGTCTCCGTCTCAAGGTCAATATAGTTTACATAACTTTCAACTTTCAGACCACCGAAACGTCTGCCATGATACATTGCCTGAAAAAGCGCCGTGTTCTCCTTCCGATAGCGTTCATCACCGTACAGGCTGTCATACTTTTCATGCTCAGCAATCTCACGCAGACTCACCATGGTCTGTTCCTCATCGGCACCGGGCGCCACCTCGTCGAATTTCAGATAAGCAAACTGACTGAGCACCAGACTGTCCACTTCGCTAAGAGGCTTCTCCTGCAAGGTATAATCACCGTATTCTTTCAGATAATCCAATATCGTCCCCATACGCTTCCACTCCTGCTTTCTACAGCTTCGCTTCCAGATGTTCGATATTCTTGATCAGCACCGAGATCGTTCCGTCGGGATTCGTGATGAACTCCACGCTTCTCGGATTCTTATACTGTTCCATCGGTATCTTAATCTCGATCCCCGTGTCCGTGTACAAATGCTGGCTTTGATACTTACGCACCGTATTTTCACTCTGGGGCTGGATCTCTTCCTTCACCATATCATACTTTTCCATTTTATCCTGAAAAGCCACTTTTAATTCCGGCTGTTCCTCGAAGATCCGCTCCGCCAGCTCCTCTACCACGAAACCGCCCTTCTCCTCGATCTCCTCCTGTATGATGCTCTTGGCACGCATCAGCTTCTCGAACCGCTCCGTCTCATCGTATCCTTCCTTCTGCACACTCTCTACAGCACGGCTCACGATGGACAGTTTGGATTTATGCGACAGATGCGCGCTGCACTTTAAGAAGAGAAAAGAGAAATAGTTGGTCTTCTCTCCGTTCACCTCATACTTTTTCTCGATCACCCACAATGCCAGATCCTGCAGCCTTATGATCGCCGCTTCCGTCAACCGCTGGGTTTCCGAAGGAAGAATCGACTTATGCCGGATGATCTCATTGCTGTTGCCCTCGCCGTCCTCTGTCGCCATCGTGCGATGCGTGTAGAGGGACTTATAATTCATCTTGAGAAGAGCCAGATACTCATCCTCCCCCTCCTTAAAACGCACCACCATCAGATCCGCCGCCGGAATATCTATGTTGCTATTCATGATCCCATAGAGCTGCGTGGCAATATCCTTACTGACCGACACGAAATCTTCGTCCGCATAGGCGTTCAGCAGATGGTATACCTCCGATTCCTCTTTATAAAAACGACACTCCTTCGCATCGTCTCCGGAACTGATCCGCGCGATATGTTCTTTCAGAAACTCCGCTACCTCAGAGCCGTATTCCAGTTCCGTATCCGACAACACCGGCATGCCGATGGTAGAATCCAGAATATGTACGATCACATTCTTAATTCTGATCTCTTCTTTATTCATCCTATGTACTTCTCCCATTCTTATTTATATTTCTCAGGATAATCCGTCCCTGTCTCGGTCTGCAACAGATTCACATACCGCTCCGGATCACGCTCCATCTTAAGCATGGTATGAAATGCCATCAGTAACATCTTATCCCCATTGTTCTTCATATCATCTCTGCCCCGATCCATCTGTGCCTTGAAGTGATCCATCTGCCAGACCATCAGGTCTACTACACTGTATCCCGCTATCTTATACTCACATAAGAAATCCTGATGTTCCAGATAATATGTAAATTCTCGAAAGACCCCTTCCGACTGTGTCAGCATCTGCCAGAATTCCTGCAGAAACGTTTCTCCTTCACCCGCATAATGACACAGTGCACGTGCCCATTCATATGCTCTCTCTTCCATAGTAATCTCCATTCCGAAATCTCCGATCGTCCCGCTTCTTATCCATCTTACCACATTTTAGTTCTTTTTACCGCCCCATATTTATATACTGAAAATATAATCGAGCGGAAAGCGATACCGTCTATGTCAATACTGGAGCGACTCAACGACCTGATCTGGGGATTTCCCCTGCTTGCGCTGCTGTTAGGCACGCACATCTATTTTACCGTAAAGCTGCATTTCCCGCAGCGCAATCTCTTCTATGCCTTGAAGCTCTCTCTGGGCAAAGCCGACAATACGGAGCAGAACCTGTCACCCTTCTCCGCTCTCGCCACCACACTGGCAGCTACGCTGGGCACCGGCAATATCATCGGCGTTTCCACCGCCGTAGCGCTGGGCGGCCCGGGTGCCATCTTCTGGTGCTGGATCACCGGTATTCTGGGCATGGCTACCGCATACAGCGAATGTTACTTAAGCGTCCTGTTTCGCAGCCGCCGTGATGACGGCTCCTATGTCGGCGGTCCGATGTACGTGTTAAAAAATGGTTTACATAACAAAAAACTTGGCAGTCTGTATGCCTTCTGTACACTGCTTGCCGCTTTCGGTGTCGGCTGTACCACACAGGCGAATTCCGTCACACAGGCGGCCTCCGCTTCCTTCGGTCTGTCGCCCCATCTGGTGGGCATCGTTCTGGCCTTTCTCACCGCGGCGGTGATTCTGGGCGGTGTCCGCAGTATTGCCAATCTGTGCGAGCGCACGGTTCCGGCCATCAGCTTCGTCTATCTGTTGGGTTGTGTACTGCTGCTGATTCTCTATCGAAGCGTACTGATCGATACCTGTGTGCTGATCCTTAAAAGCGCTTTCGGCTTCCGCTCCATGGTCGGCGGTATGGCAGGCGCAGCCCTACAGCACGCCGTACGCTACGGCATCGCCAGAGGACTCTTCACCAATGAAGCGGGAATCGGTACTTCCGCCATCGCCGCAGCAGCCTCCCATGTCAAGGACCCCCGCATACAAGCGTATGTATCCATGACTGCCGTATTCTGGGACACCGTGGTCATGTGTCTGATCACCGGGCTGGTTATCGTCGCCAACATGCTCTATGACCCGGCCTCCGTCACAGGCGCCGCCGAGACCGGACTGACTGCGGCAGCTTTCGCGCATCTGCCCTATGTAGGGGATGCTTTTCTTACAATTTCGCTCGCCGCCTTCGCTGTCACCACGTTGATCGGCTGGTCATACTTCGGAGAAAAAGCAACGGAATACCTAATGGGTAAAAAAGGTATCCCGTTCTATAAGCTCGCTTATACTATAATGATCTATCTCGGCGCTATCATCCCGATGCGTCTCGTCTGGGAGAGCACGGATCTGATCAACGCCCTTATGGTACTGCCCAATGTGCTGGCACTCTACTGCCTGCAAAAACATATCAGATCTTAAATGTCGACGCGATCTCCTGCAGGGACCGGCTGCTTCTTTCCAGAATCGACATTTTGCGCAGGATCTCCTCAGAACCGACATTGGTATGCTGCATAGCCTCCGCCACGTTGTGGACTCCGTCGGCAATCACGCTGTTTAATCCTGTCACCGTCTGCAGGGATGCCAGCATCTCCTCCACGGAAGCACCCATTTGCTCGGATGCCGCTCCCAGTTCACTGGCAACATTGTCGAAGAATGCCGCATCCTTCTGATACTGCTCGGCCGTGGTCACCATGGAATGATAATCCTGAATCACGTGATCCGTCATGAAGCTTAACAGCTTCGTGGCGCTGTCTCTTAAATCCATAACGGAACTCACCACTTCATCTATTACTTTCTGTATCTTATCGACTGTGACCTGTGAATTCTCCGCCAGACTCCGCACTTCATCGGCAACCACAGCGAATCCTTTGCCCGCCTCGCCGGCTCTTGCCGCCTCGATTGCTGCATTTAACGCAATCAGATTCGTCTGGCTGGCAATACCGCCGATCTCCTGCGACAAATTTTTGATGATCTCAATCTTCTCCACTTCCTTCAGCGCATGCTCCAATTCACGCTCCGTGCTGCGATAGATCAGACTCGCCTGCTTCTTAGACTCTACTGTACTCTCATACAATTCTTCCGCACGTGTATTAATCTCTTTGGAAGCACCCGCAGAATCGGTAGCTTTGTGCGCAACGTCATCCACAACCGCACCGATCTCATTGCTTGCCGTACTGATGGATCGTGTCACTTCAGCCGCTTCCTCGACCTGACCAATGAGACTCTCCATAATCTGGTCCATCTCATCAATATTATTATTCAGGGTCGCCATTTCTGTATACGCCGCCGAAGCAGTCTCGGCTATGCTCGTCGCTTCCTCATTCGTGCCCGTGGTAATCTCCTTGATGTGCTGCTTAATGCTGCTGGTAGCATATGTAACTTCTTCCATCTCATCCTTAAATCCGTCTGCCACCTTTGCCTTACTGCCCACACTCCCCTGTCCGCTGAAATTACCTGTCGCGAATTGCTTAAGCTCCGCCAGCGGACGCAGCGCCTTATTGAACGTGGTTCCTACGATCAAATCAACCGCCGCCATTCCGATCACGCCAATCACAAGTCCTGCGCCGACCGCACTGCCCGTGTCAGCCTTCCCGATACTCAAAGCGCTCACGACAGAACCGATAAACAAAACGGCAAAAGACGTTATCGAAACAATGATCATCAGTTTCCCTTTTATTGTCTTCATTGCGTGTAACCTCCTGAATCGCCAGTATAATAGCATCCATATTATACACGATATCTATCCCGACTTCAATATTGGAATCTATCCGAGCGCCACATCCAGTATCATCATGATCACAAACCCGGCGGCAACTCCGATGGTTCCGATATTGCTGTGTTCCCCCACCTGTGACTCAGGTATCAATTCCTCCACCACTACATAGATCATGGCGCCCGCCGCAAAGGCAAGCAGATAGGGAAGCGCAGACACAATCTGCTCGGCAAGCAGTATGGTAAACGCAGCCGCAACGGGTTCCACAACTCCTGACAGGGAGCCGTAGACAAAAGCCCGAAGCTTCGAGATTCCTTCTCCGCGCAGCGGCATGGAGATGATCGCTCCTTCCGGAAAATTCTGAATGGCGATCCCCAATGCAAGCGCAAATGCTCCCGCCATGGTGATGCCCGTATTGCCCAGGAGTGCGCCCGCAAAAGTCACGCCTACAGACATCCCCTCCGGGATATTATGCAGTGTCACCGCAAGGACAAGCATGGTTGTTTTTTTTAAATTGGCTTCGATCCCCTCCGGCTTACTGCTTTCCGGATGAAGATGCGGAATAAGACTGTCCAGCGCCAGCAGGAATAATACCCCGCCCAGAAAACCTACGGTTGCAGGAATCCATGCAATTTTACCCTGTTCCTTAGCCATATCGATGGCCGGTATCAGAAGCGACCATACCTAA
>CAMWXF010000104.1 GCA_947178115.1 uncultured Lachnospiraceae bacterium | reverse complement strand
TCATACCGCCGCGCGGTCCGCGAAGCGTCTTATGAGTTGTAGTCGTAGTCACATGTGCATAAGGGATCGGACTCGGATGAAGTCCAGCCGCCACCAGACCTGCAATATGTGCGATATCTACCATAAGTACCGCTCCGACCTCGTCCGCAATCTCTCTGAATTTCTTGAAATCTATCGTTCTTGCATAGGCGGAAGCGCCCGCAACGATCATCTTCGGTTTACATTCCAGTGCGATCTTACGTACATTATCGTAGTCAAGGAATCCGTCATCATTGACGCCATACGGCACGCATTTAAAATACTTGCCGGACATATTGACCGGTGAACCGTGGGACAGATGTCCGCCGTGATCTAAGTTCATACCCATAAAAGTATCCCCGGGCTCCATAACCGCAAAGAATACCGCCATATTCGCCTGCGCGCCGGAATGCGGCTGTACATTGACATACTCACATCCAAAAAGCTGCTTTGCTCTGTCTCTCGCCAGTTCTTCCACTACATCCACACACTCGCAGCCGCCGTAGTATCTCTTGCCCGGATACCCTTCCGCATATTTATTCGTAAGCGGACTTCCCATAGCCGCCATAACTGCCTTGCTCACCCAGTTTTCGGATGCAATCAGCTCAATATGTGAGTTCTGCCGCTCTTGTTCGTCCACAATCGCCTGTGCGATCTCCGGATCGATCGTCTTTACTTCGTCTAATGAATACATTCCCTGTTCCTGCCTTTCCTCGTTATATTGCTATTGCCTTTTTTCCATAACTATCTGCACGATAGAAATCATAAAATTGTTATAAGTATATCATAGGAGAGGATTGCGGTGCAACGTTAATTTGCCTAAGCCGCCACTCGTATGATATACTTATGCTGTTATTATTTTATTACAAAAGACGAGGTGGACGCCATGTATCATATCATCATTAACCCGGCATCGAAATCCGGCAAAGGTCTGGCAATCTGGAAGACATTAGAACCTGTATTATTGGAAAAAAATGTGTCCTACCGAACATATATCTCCACCCATACCGGTCATGTATCGGAACTGACAAGCGAGATCACATCGACCGCTTCTGACGCAGAGTATCCGCTCAACCTGATTCTACTCGGAGGAGACGGCACCGTAAATGATGCATTGCAGGGTATTAAGGACTTCTCCAAAGTCAATATCGGTTACATACCTACCGGTTCCAGCAACGATCTCGCAAGAGCTTTAAAATTACGCCGAGACCCCGTCGAACTTCTGCTGCAGATACTTGACGGTACCCACTCCCGCATGATCGACTTAGGTATACTGACCTACGAAGATGACAGCAAGATCGTGTCCAGACTGCATAAACGGCCGGAGAGCAAAAGCCGCTATTTCATCGTCAGCAGCGGCATCGGATTTGATGCTGCCGTGTGTGAAGAAGCCCTCTCCTCTCCCATCAAGAATACGCTAAACCGATTGAAATTGGGAAAACTGACTTATCTCGGCATTGCCCTGAAACAGTTGATTACTGCCAAGCCTGTATCCTGTAAGATTTATCTGGACGGCAAAGATCCCTTTGTCATTCCGAAATTTCTCTTCTCTGCTTTCATGGTCCATCCCTATGAAGGCGGCGGATTCTGCTTCTGTCCTCAGGCAGACGATACAGACGGCCTTCTGGACCTGTGCGTAGTGGGCAATCTTCCCAAACTTATAATTCTTCTCGCTCTGCCTACAGCTTTCTTCGGGAAGCATTATATCTTTCCGCGAATCAACCACTATAGAGCGTCCTCTGTGCGCATTAAGACATCCGCTCCCCTATGGGTGCACACCGACGGAGAAGTCTATATGAAATCCGACGCAATCAGCATTTCCTGCCTCAAACAGCGCATTCGTTTTCTCGTGTAGACGCTTAACCTAAGCCATGAATGCAGAAATTAGGACACCCAAAAGGGCTCTTCATAATAATGCTGGAAATTTATGAACATATTGGATATTTTTTCAGGAAAAATTAAGAAATATTTATGGAAATCTTATTTTGACTTTTCTATGCAATCTGCTATGATAGCTTCTATGAACCGCATATAGGACATAAACTAATTCATGGTTCATAAAATTGTCAATTGAGGATATCTATTATGGAAAAATATCTGGATAAACTGTCAAAGTTAAAAAAATACAGGCACGCCATCCCGCTGATCATCTACGGGATCATCTATCTGGCATGGTTCGGGTATCTGGAACGTACCGTCACAAGCCGTTATCGGGTCATCCATGTGGCGCTCGACGATCATATCCCGTTCTGCGAGATCTTCGTGGTGCCTTATCTGCTATGGTTCGCTTATGTCGCTGCAGTAGTAGTCTACTTCTTCCTGCGCGACAAGGATAACTATTTCAGAACATGCACGTTCCTGTTTACCGGAATGACCATTTTCCTTCTGGTGTCCACATTATGGCCTAACGGTCATCACTTAAGACCGTATATTATGCCCAGAGATAATGTATTCACACATCTGGTTGCCAGGCTCTACCGAACGGACACACCCACCAATCTGTGGCCAAGTATCCATGTATATAATTCGCTGGGCTGCCACATTGCGGTTATGCACAGCCGTCGTCTGGAAAAATATAAAGGGATACGCATCGGGTCCTTTATCCTGTGTATTTCCATTATTATGTCAACCATGTTCATCAAACAGCATTCAGCTTTTGATGTAGCTACAGCTTTTATTATGGCTGCAGTAATGTACGGTCTCGTATACCGTTCCGATGTACTGCTTAACTTCTATCACAGTCTGCAGAAACACCGTAAGAGAAAACCGGAGATTGGCTGACCGTTCTCAGGTCATGCCGTTAATTAAATTTATAGAATCTCCGGCAGATCTTATAGCCTTCCACCGATATCTTCCTGCCGCCTTTGCCCGGCAGATTCATGGAGTTGCCCAGAACGCCGTATCTAAGCCGCATATAAAGTCCCATATCCTTATTCTTAATATAGGACCATAACTCCTGTTTCTTCTCTAAATTCTCTTCCGTACCGGAACGAATCAGCAGAATAGAGGATATAACAGTTATGATTTCCAGATAATTGATCATATAGTTTCTCAGTTTCCGTTTGCTATATATCTTTTCCTTATTCTCACACAGATAATCTATCATAATCTTATTGACCTTGATCTGTTGATCCGCTCTGGATATCATCACTTCCTCATTGACCGACTGTCCCTCCCTGCCGATATAATAACGATAGAAATTCACATCCAGATAATACATGTTCTTCACAAACGGCAACGGTTCAAACACGAAAATATTATCCACATAAAAGGTATTATCCGGCAGCTTCAGACCACATTCCCGCAACAGCCTGGTTCGGAAAATAACGGAATGCATAAGGATATATTGCCCTTTATGAAAATGTTTTACCTCACTCCATGTAAAGATACGGCCCTGCGGCAATGCATGGCGGTACTTCATAACTTTATGCTTCGCCTCGCCTTCCTTCTCATAAACAAAATTGCTGATCAGCATATCCAAATAAGAATCTCCTGTGGTAATATCATGCAGTACTTCCAGAATTGCATGATAAGCACTCTCCTTCACCCAGTCATCACTGTCCACCACCTTGAAATACAGACCCGAAGCCTGTTCCAGCCCTGCATTAACAGCAGACCCATGACCACCATTTTCCTTGTGAATCACCTTGATCACGGATGGATAATCCGTGGCATATTGATCCGCTATGGCACCCGTCCCGTCCGTAGAACCGTCATCCACGATCAGGATCTCCACTTCTTCCCCTCCGACCAGCAGAGAATCAATACACTTTCTCATATATGCCTCCGAATTATAGCAAGGCACCGCTACCGATAATAATTTCATAATCTCCCCCTATTCCGATTCTGAATAACTAGATCAGCTCCATATATGCAGCATACGCGGAAGGAACCGGATATTTATCCCGTATCTTATCCGGCTCAATGAAAACATACTCTCCCATCCCCGATAAATCATCTATCTGGATGAGATATCCTGTCATATGCCATTCTTTATGTGTAAATATATGCTTCGCCGGCTTCAGTCTTCGGATTCTGATCGGCGCAACACCTGCCTGCCGCAAATTCTCTATGACCTGTTCCTCCCCTTGGTGCCCCTCCATGGTAGGGAACTCATATAATCCCGCAAGCAATCCGCTGTCCGGTCTTCTCCGAAGAGCAACCAGATCTCCAAACCGTATTACCAGAACCGTCTTCTTCTCAATGCTGCGCGGCTTCTTAGGTGTTTTCTTAGGATATTCCGATATCCGGTTCTGTATTCTTGCCTGACAGATCCCGGTCCACGGACATATCTCGCACCGCGGATTCCCATTGGGAATACAGACCGTAGCGCCAAGCTCCATCAAAGCCTGATTGAAATCTCCGGGTCTGTCTGCCGGCATGACTCCCATTAACTCTTCCTCAAGAGCTTTCTTAACTTTCGCATCCAGAATATCCCTGTCATCCGTCCGCAATCTGGACAAGATCCTCAGAACATTGCCGTCAACCGCAGGCACGCTTTGTCCAAAAGCGATAGAAGCGATCGCACCCGCCGTATAACTCCCGATTCCCGACAGCTTCAGAAGGCTCTCATAATCACCCGGCATTGTACCGCCATACTCTTCCATGATCTGTATTGCGGCCCTATGCAGATTTCTGGCACGGTTATAATACCCCAGTCCTTCCCACAGCTTTAACAGAGTCTCCTCCTCTACCGCCGCAAGATCCGCTATAGTCGGAAGCTGTCTTAGAAACCGGTCATAGTAGGGCTTGACTGCCTCCACCCTCGTCTGCTGCAACATGATCTCCGACAGCCATACATGATAGGGGTTCGGGTCCTCCCGCCAAGGCAGGATGCGTCTGCCCTCATCATACCATGCAAGAAGCGGCGTCGCAATCAGATCCAAAAGATCCACAACGACCGGAACCTCTTCATTGATCGCAAGGCTGTCCGCTTCCACCAGACAATCATAGGCAAGTAAATGTACCCCTGCACTTCTCGCCTTTCTGAGCGCCTGACCGAAAGCAGGCTGCGTACTCCAATTCGGCTCCACCCGCCTGACCGCTTCCATCTGAACCACAAAAATGAGATACGCTTCATATCCCTGCCCGCATGCCTCAATCAGTTCCTCTACATGCTTGACTGCCCGCTCTGACGGAGCATCCGGAAAGGCGGCCACATTGTCTCGCTCCAGCGTGACTCCCTTCACCTCAATAAATGCTTTCCTGCCGGAGGCGCTTTCCACATAGAAATCAAATCTTGAGTTGCCGAAGGAAGTCTCCGGACGCACCAAACTGACATCTTGATATAATCCGCCTGATGTAAGCCATTCGCCCACAACCTTATTGGGCGCATTTGAATCCATGTTAATCAGTCTGCCTTCCTTATTCACAACCACCAGATCATAGGCTGTAGAGCGTTCCGGATTATTACTCCTCTCCAGATATACCTGCGCGTCATCCCGCAACAGCTCCCTGCAGCGTCCTGTGTTCTTCACATGCACCTTAGTACGTTCACCCGCTATGTCCACGTAAGCAATGAATCGATTCGGTCTCTCTATGAATTTTCCTGAAACAATCTTATTATATTTCATAATATATAAAAAATTGAGCTCCGCGTAATTATATCAACTGCTATCCGGTTCTTCCTCCGCCTCATTATAAGGCACTTTCTTCTTATAAGGTACTCTCGCCGCAGGAACTACCTCCGAAGCCGGACCTGTATGCACCGTCTGATCATCAAAGAATATATGCGCGCCAAACGCCTGCAGCACATCCTTCTTGCGAACTCCGCCCAGGAAAAACACCTCGTCTATACGCACATTCCATGCGCGCAGAGTACGGATAACCCTCTCGTGAGTCGGCGCACATCTGGTCGTAACAAGAGCCGTCCGAATCGGTGCCTCCTCTGCGTTAAAGTCTTTCTGCAGATCGGATAACGTCTTAAGGAATCTGGCAAAAGGTCCTGCCTTAAGCGGATTATTGGCGTTACGTCTCTCATTTTCCTCAAAAGCCTCCAACCCACTCTCCTGATAGATCTTCTCTGACTCATCCGAAAACAGCACTGCATCTCCGTCAAATGCGATACGTATCTGCCTGATCTGATGCTCGCAGTCGTAGGTATGCAGCCCATCGGTACAGATGATCCCCGCCGCAATATTGGAATCTATGGCGCTCTGCACATCGTCCTCATATGCGGACAGAAACAGATCCGTCTTAAATGCCGTCAAATAGGGTGCCAGAGATGCTCCGCTTGCCAGTACGGCGCGGGTAATGTTCAATCCGTAATGCTCTATTGTCTTAAAGACTCTGAGCGAAGAGTCCGGACTGTTCCTTGACATGATAATGACTTCGACGCTTCCTTCCTTATTCGGCAGATTATTCAGATTGAGTAATGCCTTGATCAGCGGAAACCCCGGTCCCGGCCGCAGTATCTCATTCTCGTGTTCAATCTGGTATCGGCAGTACGCCTCCACACCCTCCGACTCATAGATCGTATTCTCATATGTCAGGTCAAACAATGCCCTGGACGATACGCCCACTACCAGCCTGTTTTCTAAATCGTAAGCCATAAGCCACCTCCGTCAATATTCTGACAGCCTCATAGTGCTGTCCGTCGTAATCTTCCGGTGATGGCGATGTTGCTTACATCTCGTA
>CAMWXF010000103.1 GCA_947178115.1 uncultured Lachnospiraceae bacterium | reverse complement strand
AATGAGGATTCATATGGACAAGGACTATGAACAATATAGTGATGAGGAACTTATCGTCCGGCTTCGGGACGGAGACGAAGGCATCACGGAATATCTTATGAATAAATACAAGAATTTGGTGCGGAGCAAAGCCAAATCCATGTATATCCTCGGAGCCGACAATGACGATCTGATTCAGGAGGGGATGATCGGATTATTCAAGGCACTGCGGGATTATGACATCGGCAGGGACGCCAGTTTCCTGACCTTCGCAGATCTATGTGTGTCGCGTCAGATGTATACGGCGGTGCAGGCATCCAGACGACAGAAGCATATACCGTTAAACACCTATGTGTCCCTGTACGGCAGCGCAGGCGTGAATCGTGATGGTGAGGAAGAGGAACTGGTCAACGTGCTGTCCGTCAGCGCGGGACAGAGCCCGGAAGAAGTTGTGATAGACAGGGAAAATGTAGTGCAATTAGAGCAGACGATAGAGAGAGAACTCAGCAGTTTCGAGAAACAGGTGCTGGACTTATATCTGACCGGTATGGGATATCAGCAGATCGCGAAGGTGCTTGGCAGAGACGAGAAGTCTACCGATAACGCGCTACAGAGAATTAAGACCAAACTAAAGAAAGCAATTAACAGGACAACAGTATAGTTCACAGGGGTGTTCAACAGGGGTGTTCAACGAGAAAGAATTGTTGACAAAGGCAAAAAGACTATGATATACTACAGCATGGTGGTCAGCATAGCATGGTCACCGGAATGCTGCTGTGGCTCAGTCGGTAGAGCGTCGCATTGGTAGTGCGGAGGTCACGGGTCCGATTCCCGTCAGCAGCTTATGAAATCCCTGACGTTTGTCGGGGATTTTTCATTTTACAGGAAAGCATTCCGTATGAAAAGAACTTCTTTGCTCTTGTGCGACAGCTTGGTTGTGGGTTATGATAATTTAAGAAGGAGGAAAGCAGAAATGAATGTATTGGTGATCAACGGAAGCCCTAAGGGGAAGAACAGCATTACTTATCAGACGATCCGTTTCCTGCAAAAACAGTTTCCACAGGATGAATTTGAGACACTCCATGTGGGTGCGCAGATCCGGTTATTCGAACAGGATATGACGCAGGCGAGGGAGGCGGTGGGAAGAGCGAAACTTATTTTGTTCTGTTATCCTGTATATACTTTTATTGCGCCGTCACAGCTTCATCGCTTTATAGAGTTGATGAAGCAGGAGCAGCTTGATGTGAAAGGTAAATATATGGTTCAGCTCACCACATCCAAGCATTTTTATGATATAACGGCTCACCGCTATGTGGAAGATAACTGCCGTGATATGGGCATGCGAGTGTTCAGGGGATTTTCGGCGGATATGGAAGACCTTTTGAAAGAGCAGGGACGAAGGGATGTGCTCAAATACTGGAAGTATATAAATTATATGATAGGAAGAGAGAAAACTTCCGGCTCCGAAGCAGACGGAAAACTGACCGTGCATAATAAGGATGAAAAATATCGTGTTGTGATCGTGACGGACTGCGCCAAGGATAACGAGAGACTGCGCCGCATGATCATTGATTTCAGGAAGGCATTTCCTTATGTCAGCCATGTGGTTAATCTGCGCGACTTTGAGTTTAAGGGAGGGTGTCTCGGATGTTTTCACTGTGCTGTAGACGGAACATGCGTTTATCAGGATGGATTTGACAGTTTTCTGCGGGAACGGATACAACGCTCGGACAGCATCGTCTATGCTTTTTCCATCAAAGATCACTCCATGGGGTCCTTGTTTAAGACTTATGATGACAGACAGTTCTGTAACGGTCATCGTACAGTTACGATGGGGAAACCCACGGCGTATCTTGTGGACGGCGAGTTGAGCAGGGAAGAAAATCTGCGCATGATCATCGAGGCGAGAAGTCAGGTAGGAGGAAACTATCTCGCGGGAGTGGCAGTCAACGAAAACGGTGGGGAGAACGGAAGCAGAGATGAGATTCGCATCTGTGCGGATGATCTTGCCTATGCATTGGAAAATCAACTGATGGTGAATGAGAATTTCTACGGAATCGGAGGCATGAAGATTTTCCGTGACCTGATCTTTGAGATGCAGGGCATGATGAAGGCAGATCACCAATTTTATAAGAAGCATCATTTCTACGACTTCCCGCAGAAGAAAATTGGGAAGATCATGATGATGCAGGCCGTCGGAGCGTTGATGCGCATGCCGGTGGGCAAAAATCAGCTCCAGTCGAAGATGACGGAAGGGATGCTGATGCCGTATGAGAAACTGCTTAACGATCAGTAAAGATACGAAATCATTCACCAAAGGAGGACACGATCATGAAACAATACCGCAACTACATATTCGATCTATACGGAACACTGGTAGACATCCGCACCGACGAATCGGAACGGAAGCTGTGGGATCACATGAGCCTTTTCTACGGTTATTACGGCGCACGCTACGAAGCGGAGGAATTACAGCAGGCGTATCTTACGTTGGTACAGGGCAAGGAGAAGGCGTTAAAGCAAGAACACGCCGTACAGTATGCACATGAGGCATATCCGGAGATACCGATCGAGGAGGTATTCGGAGAACTGTATGAAGCAAAGGGTATAAATGCCGATAAAGAACTGGTCATCCACACAGGACAGATGTTTCGTGCCTGTGCCACAAAATATATCAGGCTCTATGATTATGCGAAGGAATTGCTGACTGCTTTGCGGGATGCAGGCAGAGGCGTCTATCTGCTCTCCAATGCGCAGCGTATTTTCACAGAGTATGAATTGTATTATCTGGGGATCCATGACCTTTTCGATGGCATACTGATCTCGTCCGATCATGGCTGTAAGAAGCCGGATCAACGATTCTATGAGATCTTGCTGGAGAGATATGGTTTATCTTCTGAGGAGTCGCTGATGATCGGTAATGATTTAGAGAGCGACATTGCAGGAGCCAGACAGATGGGAATGGACAGCTTCTATATCCATTCCGCAATATCGCCGCGGACACAGAAGGCTGCAGACGGGGAGAAAGATGCGGATTATGCCATGCAGCGGATGAATCTGCGTGCATTGTGCAGCAGGCTTCTTGCCACTGACTGATGAATGGTGTAGAATGATAGGTAATAACAGAAACGAAATGAAGGCGGGATTCCGTCGATCATGAGAAAAGGAGAAGCAGAATGGATTTTTTTGATAAAATCGGCGAGACGATCACTACGAAAGGTAGAGAAGTGACGGATAAGGCAAAAGACATGGCTGAGGTGGCCAATCTGAAAGGACAGATCCATACATGCGAGGATATTATCAAAAAGCGCTATGTCGAGATTGGCAAGATCTATTATGACAAGCACGGTTC
This sequence comes from uncultured Lachnospiraceae bacterium, assembly GCA_947178115.1. Taxonomy (GTDB): domain Bacteria; phylum Bacillota; class Clostridia; order Lachnospirales; family Lachnospiraceae; genus UBA3282. The sequence goes on along the minus strand of CAMWXF010000103.1, from coordinate 3,324 downwards.
GACACCAGAGGAAGAGTATGAGGATGCGTGCAGAGATATCGAGAATGCCCGGAATTCGATCGTGGATCTGGAAGCTAAGATCAGGGAGATCAAGGGTATATAGCGCTTGAAACTATATTCTATAAGATATCAAGAGGCAGGGCTAAGGGTTTATTCAAAAAAGGCAGGTACAGACTCTATACGAATTCTGTACCTGTCTTTTTATATTAGGAAAGTCTCTGGCTTATTTCGAGTTTGAGGAGAAGCGTAGTATCTCATAAGTAATATCTCGCAATCGAGCATAGCTCGATTTTTTCTACTGTGCCTCAGGCTGCGGCTGTTCCGCCGCCTGTTGTGCAGCTGCCTGCGCGGCCGCCTGTGCCGCTGCTGCTGCGGCAGCGTTACGCTGTTCTATTTCTGCCCGCTGTCCGTTTACGATCGCTTCCCAATTGGGATTCGCGAAGAACTCCGCGTTGTGCGGACACATATTTGTCTGCGGTGCCGGTATGGGGGCGGGAATAACGGAGCCGTCTTCGCCGATGACGGGCTCTTCCGGTGTCTCAGGCTGTGCCATTGCCGAACCGGAACCGCTTTGCAGGGAGACATCTTCAATCGGTATAAGTTCCAACACGCCCTCTACCTTGAACGGACATCCTTCACATGCGGGCAGACTGCTGTATGTGCAGACCTGACCGGCATAATGTACGTCGCAGGTTTCTGTGGGTACGGTTCCTTCAGCGAAGTATTCTGAGCGGAGAGTGCCGCTGCATAACCCGTCAATCGGCAGTTTGCCGGAGCGGGAACATACCGTAGCAGTCACGATGCCGGAAGGAACCTTGAACGGTTCGTTAGGCAGTTCTTCGTGGATCTTAGACATGACGGTACGCCACAGCTTCTTGGCAAGATTCTTTTCATCTCCCGTAAGTTTAACGTTATTATCAAATCCTGCCCAGGTAGTTGCCGTATAATAGGGTGTATAGCCGGAGAACCATACATCGTTGTAGTCCGAGGTCGTACCGGTTTTACCGGCCATCGCCATGTCACTGAAATGCACGGAACCTCCGGTTCCCACCGTGACCACGTCCACCATGGCGTTGGTCAGCAGGAATGCGGTAGTTTCCTTAATTACCTGTCTGGACTGAGGCATTGTATTGTCCAGGATGATATTGCCGTCGTGATCAAGTACCTTCGTGTAGAGCTTGGGTTTGATGTAAGTGCCGCCGTTGGCAATACATGCGTAGGCAGCGTTTAACTCTTCATTTGTAACACCGTTGGTAATGCCGCCCAGCGCCAGTGCCTGCTGGATATCTGAGTATATTTTTCCGTTGATCTCTTTGCGATCTTCCAATGTGGTAAAGCCGAAGTTCGTCAGATAGTCATAACCGAGCTGCGGCGTGATCTGTGTCAGTGTCTTGACGGCGACGATATTCATGGACTGCGCGATACCTTCCCTGAGTGAAGAGAGTCCTCGGTAAGTCTCGCCGTACCAGTTCGCTACAGGGCGTCCGTCCGCATAATTAAACGGTGCGTCGTTCATCACTGTGGCAAGAGTGAGTCCGGCGCTGTCAAAAGCCGGTGCATAGGTCGATACGACCTTAAAGGTGGAACCGGGCTGTCTGGTGGTGTCTGTTGCACGATTCAACGTCCGGCTTCCCGATTTGGCGCCGCGTCCGCCTTCCATGGCAACGATATAGCCGGTGCTCTGGTCTTCCACAACAATGGATACCTGCGGCTGGGGTGTTAAGCTGATGGTTTCGCCGAATACCTCATCGCCGGATCCCATAACGGCTTCCTTGTATAATTCGATATCCTGATATGCTTCTTCCTGAGAGGTATAGATCAGGTTATAAGCCTTGGAACGGTTATCTCTCCAGAAGGTACGGAACATTTCCGTGCTGTGGTTTTCCCGGTCGCCATTGCTTTTCTCTATGGTCAGCTCATAATTCAGATACCATTTCGTATTGGCGGGGAAGTTGGTCTCATCCGCAAAAGTCTCGTCGCAGATCCGCTGGATCTTCGGGTCCTGAGTGGAATAAATCTTCAGACCGCCGCTGTAGAGCAGTGTAAATGCCTGGGTTTCATTGTATCCGGCAGCAATCAGATCTTCCAGAACATCTTCCGTCAGTGCATCTACGAAGTATGTATTGACGGCGGAATCCTCATTCTCGGAATCAGCGATCTGGATGCGGGAATATACGTCGTCCGCCATCGCCTCATCATACTGCTCCTGTGTAATATAGCCTTCCTCTTTCATGTCTTTCAGCACTTTTTCACGACGCTTTGCGTTCTCGTCTGGATGCGTGATCGGATTATATCTGGAAGGATTCTGGGTGATTCCTGCGATGACAGCGCACTCCGACAAGGTCAGATCGCTGACGGACTTGTTGAAATAGCGCATGGAAGCAGCCTGAACGCCCAGTGTGTTCTGCCCCAAATTAATGGTGTTCATATAGTTGATCAGGATAGAGTCCTTATCCATGACTTTCTCAAGTTCCAGAGCCAGATACTGTTCCTGTATCTTACGCTTTAACCGCTCGGCAAAAGAATCCTCGCTGGTCCAGTTAGTGAAAACATTATTCTTGAGAAGCTGCTGCGTGATCGTGCTGGCGCCCTCCGTGAAGTCGCCGCCTTTTAATTTATTTACGATGCCCACTTTGGCGGCACGGATGATGCCCTTGATATCGATGCCGTTATGGTCATAAAAACGGGCATCTTCCACGGCTACGAAGGCATTCTGAAGATCCTTGGGAACCATGTCGATGGAAACGGGGATTCGGTTGGAATTCGTAGATACCAGCTTCGCAATCTGTCTGCCTTCTATATCATATGCAAAAGTGGAAAAACCTGTGGGTGTAACGTCGATATTGCCGATGTCCGGAGCTGTGGCGAGTACGCCTTTGAAGATGCCGATACCGGCGCTGATGCCGATGATCCCCACACCGATTATGGCGACCAGACACAATTGGATAAAAGTGAATCCGAATTTTCTTGCCCACTTGGTGGATGTAGCGTGAAGTGCCTGCTGTTTCTTGCGGACACCTTTTTTTCCATAATTCATGATACTCCTCCTTAGGTTGATAGTCCCCCTCAATGGACACATAATACCTTGCAATGCGATCAGGCTTAGGAATGCCTGGCAAATTTAATATGCAAAAAGGTACTATAAACCTATCATGCATTATAGCAAAGTTTTCGGGCTAAATAAAGGGTTTTTCTTCCATATTAAGAATTGTTTACGATTCTGTGCAGTTTTATACATGGGACGAGTTGATGTTTATGGGGTGGCGGAGACGGACGCTCAGAGGGAAGGCAATATCTACGGAGCCGCGTTTGCACTCCGTTCCG
>CAMWXF010000102.1 GCA_947178115.1 uncultured Lachnospiraceae bacterium | reverse complement strand
CACCCCTCAAGATTGAGGGGCAGGGGAGTTGAAGTGTCGAAGACACTTTTTTATGGGAAAGCAGGCACCCTGTGAAAATATCTCCGCAAAATATTTTATAAAAGTGATATGAAGCGCAATTATGCACATGGAAAAATTTGTGAAAAAACCGTAACGTAGGCGGAAAAAACACATTCAAATTACACACATAGTAAAGTTGACATTTTTATACAGGGGGGGGGTATAATCAACCTATGCTTTTATATTCAACGGCAATAATTATACCGGAAAGAGAGGAAAAATATGAGAAGAGCTTTAGGTAAAATGAAACGGACAATTTCCGTTCTGTTGGCTGCAGCGATGATTGTTACTGCGCTGCCGCAGACGAGTGTGCCTGTTTATGCTTCGGAAGCACAGGATGTGCTTGGCGAAGGCGGCGGGGCTGCGGAAATGGTCGGAAAAGACAAAGAGGATAACAGCACCGGCAATAGCGGTGTTGATGTGGATGGGAATACCGATTCGGGGGATACGAAAGCACCAGATCAGGTTGGACCGGAGGGATCCGATGCCGCGGATCAGACCGATGCGGAAGAGGAAGGGAGCCCCGACGGAATTGGAACAGAGGAAACGGAAGTAACGGATCAGGCCGGTACGGATGATACCGAAGCTCCGGAAGTGGATCCTGATCAAACGGCATCGGATGAAACTCTGATTGGAGGCGAGGCAGATGCAGAGGAAGTGGCAGGTGCAGAGCAGCCGAAGAGTGGAAACGCGGTAAGCGTATTGGCGGCGGAAGATGGCGAAACTGCGAAGGTAAGGCTTAATATACCGCACTATGAGAGCGGGCGCCGTGATTATAGTTTTTTAAAACAAGTGTGGTATGCAACCGGTGATAGCGAAGAGTTTACGCGGATGTACTATCAACTCGATACAAATGAATATGTAGACATTCCCGCGAAAGCAGGAGAAAAACTACAGGTAAAGCTGGTGCTGCGGGATCGTGTAAAGATTGAGGAAGTCAATTACAGCGAATTGGGAGAAGGCGCGACAGCTACTCCGATTACAGCAAAGGACGAGGAGAATCATATCTATGCAATAGAGAACATTCCGTCCGGCAACGGAACAGAGCCTGTGTATCAGATCAATATCAAAGCGGACTATCATTATTCGCTTAGTTTTGTGGACGTATATGCGAGCAAAAATCCTGACGCCGAGAACAATAAGAGTGTGGCGTTTTATCAGTACGCCAAAGGCACGTCAGGTGATGACGAGGCGAACAGTAAGGATTTGATTGGAGAGACGCTGGAATTTTCCGGTCAGGAAATGCAGAAATTTTTCTCGGAGTATAACTATGCGCTGGAGGTGCAGGAGGGATATACATTTTACAGTATTGACGCGAATTCCTCTGCGATGAGTTTTAGCCAAAATAAATCATCATCCTACAAGAATGGGTATGGGTATACTCTGTCGGGGTCTTATGACCTTGGAGCAGAAGATATTACCGTATTCGTTCTGGCGGAACCAACGAAAAATAATCACTTGAAATTCAATATTCCGGCGGAACTGAAGGATAAGGTGAATATCACGGTAATCGAAGAGGATCCGAAATATGGAGCGGCAGGGCTGCAATCCGGTCTGGAAGACGATGATGCCGTATGGATTGATAGTGACAGAAAGGTCAGTTTCGATGTAACAATCAAAGACATGAATCATACTGTTCGCGTAACATGCGAGGAGAACGGAGGAGATGCAGTTGCCCTCCCGTATAATTACAGAAGCGAGCAGAGTAATGGGTGGAAAAATCACTTTGTTTTGGCGGATGCAGATATTTCCATGAAAAACGGTGATGTTACGGTCAATCTGGAACAGATCAATATATATCCGGTTGAGTTCCATCTGAATCCGGACGAGATCGACTGTATCAGAATGTATGCACCGATTGAGAAAACTTTCCGCTACTCTGACTATGGCGAATCAGGATCCCTCACTGCGTGGGCTTCGGAAGAAGAGCAACTTAAGTTCACGGTTGAGCCTGCGCAGGGCGGGACACTCATTGTAAGCACGTCAGAGGACGGAAGCGGCGAGTTGTATGCTGGCTATGATTCCGGCGACGACTATGAGGATTGGAATATTTATACGGTAGCGCCTGAGAGTTCTATGTCGGTTTATCTCACCATGGTGAAAGGCTACCAGTATCAATTGGATTATGATGAGAGTGATTTCGACGTGAAAGTGTGTGACGCGTCTGGAAATCCGTTAGAGTTGTCGGCGGATCACAAGTTTGTAAGCAACACAGATAATTGGTATGAGAATTTCCGGATCATGGTCAAAATGAATAGTGAGAAATGGACTGCAGTTTCCGTTACTTACGAAGATCGTGATTCCTTTAGTAGAGAAGCAGAGCGAAGATCGGGTTATGATGACGAGGACAACGGTTATCTGTGCTATATGGCGGAAGAAGTCGGCTGCAAGATTTACGGAACCAATGTCATCACCATCGAAGGCTATAACACACATACCATTACCTTTGAAGGAAACGCAGAGGCAGTCAAGGAAGGTACATGGCTTAGACAGCGTGAAAAAGATGAGTGGGATGATTGGGTAAGAAAGAACGACATAGAGTTAGGCGGCGAAATTGAAGTAAAAGACGGAGAGGAAGTTTATTTCACGTTGCATCAGCTCGGGAGTGAAACACACAGACTCAACCTCAGCTTATCAGGATCGGGCGATCAACTGGAAGTTTATGAGGACGAGGATTGGGAGAACTGGAATGGAACGTTGTACCATTTCACAGCGGTCAGTGATGCGACGATTAACGTGGAACTGACGGAGCGCCAGCAGCATACCGTGACGATTGAAAAAGGTGAAAATGTTACGGATTTTCAAGTGTCCGGGAACAAGCAAAGACCCGAAGGGGAAAGCGGAAAAACGGGCACGTATCTTGTACGTGACGGGATGTTCATTGCTATTTCGGGAGTCACGGGCAGTGAATCAACGACAGGATATCGCGGCAAGGTAGTTTGCACGATAGGTGAGAAGTCATATGAAGTTCCGATGAAGTATGGAACCTGGATAGATGATGACTGGATAAGCGGTGCATGCTTCGAGTTGGAAGTCACTTCCGATATGACGCTTACAGTCGATCTGGTGCCGACTACGCAGCCGATCATAACGTTTGCCGATATGGATAAGATCGCGTCAATAAAAGTATGGGAGGCTGGTAAGAAACCGACGGAAGACAATCTCTATAACAGTGAAACGAAGGAAGCGGTTTTATCTGATGATAAGGAATACCGTTTGGACTTCCAGTTGAAGGACGGCTATGCTGCTAAGAGCGTTGTACTGAAAGACAAGTCGAGCGGCGAAGAACGTGTGCTGGAACAGGATAAAGAAAATGAGTATAGGATTTACGAGATTGGCGTACCGCAGGGCGATGCCCAGATTATGATCGAGGCAGTACAGGGCTATACGGTTATGTTTGACATTCCGGCGGGAGCAGATATTACGTTTGAGGAAGACATAACGGATTATGGCAATGATATTACAAAAGACAGCATACAGGTGATGGCAACAGACAGTTTCCGGTTCAGAATGACGGACGGAGAAGATCTGTATAAGCTGTCGGTGAACAGCGACGCATTTACGCTTGATAAAATTTTGCAGCGGGAATACGACTACGGCACTCTTGTTGATGAATATTACCAATATGTTCTGAAGCCTGTCGCGGGAGCGCAGATTCCGGAAATCGTGAAGATTAAGGCGGAAGAATATGCGAAGCATACAGTCACACTGGATTATCCGGTGGAGATCAAGGCGATCTATCTGTTAGACGATACCGGAGAGTACTATACAATTAGCGGTAAACAGGCGGAGGTACAAGGCACCGGCACGATACTTGGCGTAAAGGCAATCAGCGGTTACGCGGCGAAGGTAAGCGTTCAGGGAAAAACATCAGGCGAGAGTAAAGAACTTACACCGTTCAGGCTTGCAGAGGAGGATGTGAGCGAGTACTATTTGGGCGAGCTAAGCGAGGACGTGACTATTACCGTGACAGCGGAGCGTTCCCAACAGAAGCTGATATTTTATAAGGTAGGCTTCTACAGCGCCGGAAATGGTGTGAGAATCAGGGATGCCGGAACGAAAGCGCTCTACAGTGCCAATGAGGACTATTATGATGGGGGAGAATTTGAGTATCCTTACTCGATCCTGAAAGGCAGCAGTATTTCTTTCACGGTAGAACCGAGAGACGGTTATGAGGTGGACGGTGTCTATGCCAACGGCAAAGCGGTAACACCGGTGCAGAACGTATCATCACAGCAGAATGTCTACACGGTGGTTCCCATGGCGGATACGTTGATTACCGTGAATATCAGTAAAATTGCGGAAAAATATCCACTAACCTTTACCTACCCGGCAGCGGTTAAATCCGTAACGGTGAAGGGTTATGATTTGACGGATAAGAAGCTTGAAGTGAAGGCGGGAACGAAGCTTGAGTTCGCGGTGGAACTGGCTGATACCAAACATAGGATCACCTCGGTTGCGATGAACGGCAAAGAAGTTGCTTTCAACAAAAACAGCGGCTGCTACAGTATCACTACGGTTGCGGAGCCCATGGAAATTGTGATCACGACTGCGGAGAATATTGACAAAAAAGTGACCTTTAAGAATACGGTTTCGCATATGCTCTACAGTGTTGTGACAAATGCACAGGTGACGGAATCCGGAACGGATACTTATATGGTTGCCGCACTTACAGGGGTATTGCGGTTTACGGTAACCTCTGCGAAGAAAGAGTCCATACCGGCGGTCAGCTATGTCAATGCGGCAGGCAATAAGATCGTTTTGCAGGCGAAATCGAATCAGGATAGCGAATCGACTATTGCTTATACTTACGAGATATCAGTTTCCGAGCTTGCGGCTGAAAGCGAGATCGTGATTGGAGAAACAAGCACGGCAAGCGAAGAAGATAAGGTAAAGCTTGAGGAATGTATCAATAAGTATAAAGACAAATATAATCAGGATGAGTATACGTCTGAATCTTGGGCGGCTTATACCAAGGCATTAAAGGCTGCCGAGGATTGCATGAAGAAAGATGGTGCAACAAAGGCAGAGGTGGAAGCGGCAATCGCAGATTTGGAGAAAGCGGTAAAGGGGCTTACCAAAAAAGGTGAACAGCCGACACCGGGTACGAAGGAAGGACTCTGGTTTGAGATCCTTGAGAATGATGAAACTGTTGATGGAAGCTATATCTATACCGGCGCAGCGATCAAGCCTGAGATCGAGGTATACTTTGGTGATACGCTGTTAGAAGTTAAGAAAGACTACACGGTAGCATATAAGAACAACACTAATGCTGGAACGGCTACGGTAACGGTTACCGGTAAGGGCAACTTCAAGGGTAATGATACGGCGACCTTTAAGATCGAGAAGAAAGATATCGGTGCTGAGGATATCAGCGCAGCGGATGTCTATGCGATCATCAATGCCAAAGGAGATAAGGTAACCAATCCGAAGGTGACCGTGAAATACGGCAAGAAGACGCTGGGTAACAATAATGATTATAAAGTGGAATGGCCTAAGGACTCTGAAATCAAGGATGATGATGGCAAGATTAAGGCGGGAGTTTATGATATCACCATCACCACCGAAGGGGCTAAGAAAAAAGGCACTGCGTTTATTGATTCCGTCAACTACAGCGGCAAGAAAACGATCAGGTATACAGTGCTCAAGAATGATATCAAGCTGATGAGCAAGGCCAAGGTAACCTTGGATAAGACAAAGGTAGATTATAAGAATAATGATCAGGGTGAGTATGGCCAAGGAACAGAGAAGCCCGTAGTAACTGTCAAGATGGGTACTGATACAATGACAGAGAAGGTTGATTATGATGTAATCTATGATAACTGGGACCAGATCGGAAAAGCGACTGTCACAGTCACAGCTAAAGACACTGCGAAGTATTACGGCAGCAAGTCCGTGACCTATACGGTAAACGGCACCAAGCTGGCACCGGCAGGATTTGCGATTGAAGGTATTAACAAGGACGGTTATCAGTACACAGGCAGTCCGATCTATATCAATCAGGACGCTGCGGAAGTCAGCATGAGGACGCTGACGGTAAAGCCTAAGAACAGCGAGGCTGTTTTGAAAGAGGGCACGGATTACACCGTATCCTATGCGACAGGCAAGAAAGCGGGAGAACACACCGGCGTAGGTACAGTTACCGTGACGGTTACCGGTATCAACGCATACACCGGTTCGATGAAGACGACCTTCAAGATCACACCGGTTGACCTGACGAAGTTCGATACGCCGGAAGCTCCTGCAGGACTTGTATTTGCAGCGCCGAAAGCAGCAAAGTACATGAAGACAGGTGCGAAGCCCGGGATCACAACCCTGACGTTTAATGGTGTAACTCTGGTAGAGAAAAAGGATTTCACGATTACCTATCAGAAAAACAATAAGGTGGAAGCCAACACAGAGTCCGCTACAATGACCATCAAGGGCAAGGGCAACTTCAAGGGTCAGATCAGGCATACGTATGAAGTGAAGATCGCTTCCGCAGATGATGTATATGCAACAGCAGTGGATATCGTGGCGCCTGCTAAGTTTAACCAGGTGAAGTCAACCATAAAGGTATTTGAGAAGGGAACGGATAAGGCGCTGAAGGCCGGAACGGATTATGAGAAGACCATCACATACTACAGTGATG
>CAMWXF010000101.1 GCA_947178115.1 uncultured Lachnospiraceae bacterium | reverse complement strand
ACTTTAGAATTTACTGGGATAATGCTTATACGATTCATCATTTATATGAGGATAAACAGGATTATATACTGGAGATTCTGCATGAATGTGAAAAGGCAGGAAATCCCGATATGGTATACAAATTCAGCTCAACCTCTAAGGTAAGCTTTGCAGGCGGCGGTATCGGAGGATTTGCTGCTTCCAAAGCAAATATCGAGGAAGCGAAGAAGAGCATGTCTGTACAGACGATTGGTTATGATAAGATCAACCAGCTTCGCCATGTCAGATATTTCAAAAATTTGGACGGCATGATGGCGCATATGAAGAAGAGTGCGGATATCATAAGACCTAAGTTTGAGGCTGTTTTAGACGTATTAGACAGAGAGCTTGGCGAGTTGGAAATCGGCAGTTGGACGAAGCCGCTCGGAGGGTATTTTATCTCTTTCGATGCGATGGAGGGTTGTGCCAAAGCGATTGTAGCAAAGTGTAAAGAGGCGGGCGTTGTTCTGACAGGCGCCGGAGCGACATTTCCTTACGGTATCGACCCGAAGGACAGTAACATCCGTATTGCACCGTCCTATCCTTCTGCGGAGGAGCTGGCTGCGGCGACAGATCTGTTCGTGCTGTGTGTGAAGCTAGTCAGCGTTGAGAAGCTGTTAAACGCATAAATCCAAGTTGCCGATAAACGGACATTGCAACAGCAGACTGGACAAGATACGGCAGATATTGTATGATGGAATAAAGTTATGTTAGAGGCAGCGAGGCATATATGGATAAGTATGAACGTATTGGCAGAGAATTGGTGCATAAGGGTGCTATCATAGACTATTATCAGGATACCATCAAAATCCCCAACGGTAATATTGCAAAATGGGATTATATTCGGCATAAAGGTGCCGCTGCAGTAGTTGCCGTGAAAGAGGATGGAAAGCTTCTGATGGTTAGGCAATACAGGAATGCTCTGAACAGAGAGACGTTGGAGATCCCGGCCGGCGGGTTAAATGATGTGGATGAACCCACCGATCTTGCTGCGGCGAGAGAGTTGGAAGAGGAAACGGGATACAGTGCGGCGAAACTGGAACTGCTGCTGTCGCTGCGCACAACGGTTGCTTTCTGTGACGAGAAGATAGATGTCTATGTGGCAACGGACTTAAAACGGAGCAAGCAGCATCTGGATGAGGATGAATTTCTGGATGTGTTAAGCTACGATGTGAAAGATTTGCTGGAAATGATTTACGACTGTAAGATTCAGGACGGCAAGACGGTTTCGGCGATTTTGGCATATTACAATAAATATTGTAAATAACCATATTGCAATAGACAGTACGGACAGAGACAAGACAGTACAATTAATTTATGATTGCAAAGGAGAATCAGGCTATGAATGAAGCAAGAGCAAAAGAACTGGCACATGAACTGACAATGGAATATGTCAGAGAGAAGAATATGTTAAGTAATCCGCTGTTAGAGAATATTCCTAATGTGGTAGAGAAATTTGCAGACATTAACAAGAGATTTTACGATGCTATCATAAATAATGATACGTTAAAAGAGTTGTATTAAGTGTGGAGACTGTTTTTTTGTGCTGTCGTCAGCGATCTGTGTGACTAGATCGCTGACGATTTTTTATATAGAAAATTAAAAATCGCATGCGGGCGGACGAACCGGCATATATTTAGGTGAACAGGACATACCGTGAAAGAGGGTAAGATATTGCAGCATTCACCGGTTAAAAATTGTTACTATGTGATTTATCTGTTTATGATCGGACTTTTTCTTGGCATAGTGATCGTTAATGCAGGGTATGACACGTGGATCAGAAACGGCAGTCTCTTGGGAACGGAAATGATTCTGCGCTTGAAGAACAGTGTGCCGGACGGCAGTGAACTTCTCGGATATATTGTGAAGCATAGATTATTTACCGTCTTTATGCTTGGAATTTTAGCGACCACTATGATCGGCATTCCGGCGGTATGTGCATACGTATGCTATATCGGGCTGGCGGCCGGGTGTCTTCTTTCGGTTGCAGTGATCCGCTATGGGATCCGCGGACTGCTGCTGATGGCCGCCGGAGTGTTCCCGCAGGGAATTTTGCTGATTCCGGCCTATATAGCTTTGTTTGTATGGAGCATAAGCATCAATCGAATATTGTATTCCAAAAGCCCATATGCGGATTATTATAGCAAATCGGGAAGGCAGAGTTATCTGAAAAAGGGGGTACAGATGATCGGGATCGTGGGAGTTGTCATAATGGGTTGCCTATTGGAAAGTTATGTTAATCCTAAAATGCTTCATTTTATTCTAAAAATTTTTTAGAAAGTTTTTATGTGTGCGTTTTCCCATATATAGTAGACATAAATTCTTCTGCTGACGATATGTTGTGTTTTCATGAAAATAAGGCTGAAATGCCCGTAAAATCGGGAAAAAATCCATTTGCTTTTCTCTGAAATTCTGATTATAATGATAGGCAGACGATGAGTTGATTTACATAAGAGGGGTCGCTCAGGGAAGGGTTTCCGGTTTCATGGAAAAAGAGATCAAGGCTTTTATAACATATTTACATAATGTGAAGGGTACATCTGCCAATACGGAGATGTCATATAAGAGAGACTTGGAGAAAGTGCAGCATTTTATGGCGGAGCGGGACGTTCACGAGATGGGATCCGTGACAGAGAAAGACCTGGAAGAGTATGTGAAATATTTGGAGGATAACAAATTTGCCGCGGCTACCGTATCCAGGAACATTGCGTCTTTAAAAGCATTTTATCATTATCTGGTGCAGGAAGGGATCGTGGCGGAGGATATTTCCGGCTCGTTAAAAGCACCGAAGATCGAGAAGAAGGTTCCGGAGATCATGTCACCTGACGAAGTGGTTCGACTTTTAGAGCAGCCTTCCGGGGATACCCATAAGGAAATTCGTGATAAGGCTATGTTGGAGCTTCTCTATGCTACCGGAATCAGAGTTACGGAACTGATAACCCTTAAAGTTTCCGATGTAAATATATCCATGGGATTTATTTTGTGCCGTGATCGCAATAAGGAGAGAGTGATTCCTTTCGGAACCGAGGCTAAGAACGCCATGACGAGATACTTGGACGGCACGAGGGATGACATGTTGGAGAACAAAAATTCCGATGTGCTTTTTGCGAATTGCTCGGGACAACCGATGAGCCGACAAGGGTTTTGGAAGCTAATCAAATATTATGCGAAGAAGGCGGATATCAAGGCGGACATTACGCCGCATACGCTCAGGCATTCTTTTGCGGCACATTTGGTGGAGAACGGAGCGGACTTAAGAAGCGTGCAGGAGATGCTGGGGCATTCCGATATTTCCACGACACAGATTTATGCACACTTAAATCACAGTCATATACGTGAGGTGTATGCGAAAGCACATCCGAGAGGATAAAAGCATATAATAAAGCTTATAAGGCATGGGACTGTTTCCGGTTGAAACACCCCGTGCTTTTTGATGCGCAGACCCGTGCAATGGAAGTATGCCACTAAAGTGGCGCACGGGTCGCGCGGCGAGCAGGGAGAAAAACTTCCCTGCTCGATTATAATGGGAATGTGTTACGGTGCAGCATGATACAGATCAAGTCCGGGAGGGTATACCATGTATAAGATTTTGATCGTTGAAGATGATAACACAATTTCGGAGCAGATCGGAAAATATCTGAATAAATGGGGATATGAGACTGCCTACGCAGAAGATTTTGAGAATATTCTGCAGCAGTTTATTTCTTTTGAACCGCAGCTTGTCCTTTTGGATATCGGACTGCCTTTTTATAATGGGTATTACTGGTGCAGTGAGATTCGTAAAATTTCACAGGTGCCGGTGGTATTCATCTCTTCGGCATCCGATAATATGAATATTGTCATGGCGATGAACATGGGCGGGGATGACTTTATCATGAAACCTTTTGATCTGGAAGTGTTGCTCGCCAAGGTGCAGGCGATTCTGCGAAGAACGTATTCTTTTCAGAAGCAGTCCTCTGTGATGGAATACGGGAATGTAATTTTAAGTCTGACGGATATGAGCCTTCTCTATCAGGGTACAAGAGTTGAATTGTCGAAGAATGAGTTTCGGATTTTACAGATTCTCTATGAGCATGCGGGCAATACGGTAAGCCGTGAGAACATTATGAAAAGGCTGTGGGATAATGAATGTTTTGTGGATGATAATACGCTCACTGTGAATATGAACCGCCTTCGAAAGAAGCTGGATGAAATGGGAATCCATGATTTTATCCTGACGAAGAAGGGTGTAGGATATCAGTTGGCGGCGAAGGATTCGTCAGAATGAGTCAGTATATTTTTTACGGTTGCAAACCGGGAAGTGTAAAACGAACTATGAGTAAAAAAGAAATGAACAGACAGATACGGCGGTCATACTTGCGTGACCGCTATATAATCCTGTGCCTCTATGTGTTGATTATAGCGGTGTTCTTCGGAGTAGCCGCTCTTTATGACTATGTGCAGGTATTGAGGAATATGCTTTATGCGGTGGAACTCACGCTCTTTTTCGGTGTGTTGGCTGCATTGATCGACTATCGGAATTACCGTGCAAGGTGTTATTCGTTGTTTCTTGCAGTGCAGAAGGAAGAAGAGCGGACACGCGATCTGCCGGAGGCACAGAACCTTCCGGAAGTGCTATACAGGCAGCTTCTTATGGAGGAAGAGCAGGAGAAGCGGAAGCTTCTTACCAAATATGATGAGAAGCAGAAAGATATGGCGGACTATTATACGATGTGGACACACCAGATCAAGACGCCGATTGCGGCAATGCGGCTGTTGCTGCAAGGCAGTGAAGAGATGGGGAGCGGGCAGGCAGAGTCGGATCGCCAGAGGGAGACGGAAGAACTGTTTAAGATCGAGCAATATGCGCAGATGGCGCTTTACTTTGCGAGGCTGGACAGTACGTCTTCGGATTTCCTTTTTAGGGAATACGATGTGCAGGAGATCGTGAAACAGGCAGTGCGCAAGTACTCCGTATTATTTCTGCGCAGCGGCCTTACTTTTCGGATGGAAGAATTCGAGTTAAGAGCGGTGACGGATGAGAAGTGGCTGTGCTTCGTGGTGGAGCAGGTTTTTTCTAATGCGCTGAAATATACACAGCAGGGCGGCATTGCGATTTACGGGGCGGATGCACAAGGAAATCCGGAAGAAGGAAAGGTATCCTATCTGGTCATTGAAGATACGGGCATCGGGATCAGAGAGAGCGATCTGCCGAGAATCTTTGAGAGAGGTTTTACCGGATATAACGGGCGGCTGGATAAGAAGGCGACCGGACTCGGACTGTACTTGTGCAATCAGATCATAAGCAGGATGTCCCATACGTTAAGAGTAAAATCCGAAGTGGGGGTTGGCACGAAGGTTATTCTGGGATTTGTGCAGGAAGAGTAAATACTCTGTTTTTGAGTTTGCGAAGCTCATGTGACAAAAACGTAAGATTACAGAGAAGAAATGTAAGCCGGATGTATGGCAGCACATTTCTTCTTTTCATATAATTGTTTTGTACGAAAGGAATATGGCTATAAAAAGATTAGAAATGGACATTTTCCTTTTGAATACAAACAGACATTGGAAGAGAGGAGTTGACATAACATGTCACTGTTAGAAGTTAAAAACGTAAAGAAAGTATATACCACGAGATTCGGGGCCGCCAAGGTGCAGGCGCTCAGCGATGTAAACTTCTCCGTGGAGGAAGGGGAGTATGTGGCGGTCATGGGAGAATCCGGTTCCGGTAAGACGACGCTTTTGAATATTCTGGCTTCTTTAGATAAGGCGACAAGCGGTCAGGTACTTTTAAACGGAAAGGATTTAACGCAGATCAAACAAAGAGAAATATGTGCTTTCAGAAGAGAACATCTGGGGTTTGTGTTTCAGGATTTTAACCTGTTAGATACCTTGTCATTAAAAGACAATATTTATCTGCCGCTTGTGCTGGCAGGAGCGGATTACAAAAAGATGGAAGAGAAACTGCGTCCGCTTGCAAAGAAACTTGATATTTCGGGTATTTTGGAAAAGTTCCCTTATGAGGTATCGGGCGGACAGAAGCAGCGTGCAGCAGCATGTCGGGCGCTGATTACGGAGCCGGATATTATTCTGGCGGACGAGCCTACCGGAGCGCTGGATTCCAGAGCGGCGGGCAAACTGCTGAAGTTATTTGGAGAGGTGAACAGGGAAGGACAGACTATTTTGATGGTGACGCACAGTGTTCAGGCGGCGAGTCATGCGGGGCGGGTGCTTTTTATTAAGGATGGCTGTGTGTTTCATCAGATCTATAGAGGTAATCAGAGTAATGAGGCCATGTATAAAATGATATCGGATGCGTTGACGGTATTGCAGACACAAGTACAGAATGAGGAAGATAAGGAATCAAAGGATGTGGAAGAACATGGCGCGGTGTCGAATGAGAAAAACAAAGAATCTAAGTGCGGAAAAGAGGTGCAGTCAGCATGAAAGAGACACATAAGACAACAAATGCATTGCGCATTAAACTGCTGCCTCAGTTGGCATGGAAGGGCATCATGGCCAACGGAAATGTGTATTATCCATATCTTACAGCGGGAATTTTTGCAGTATTTACCTATTTTGTATTTTCGTCGATCCTTCAGAATGATATACGAGACTTGTTCCCGAAAAGAGAGTATGCGTGGATTATGCTGTATTTGGGAAAATGGCTGCTTTCTGTTATCCTGCTTTTCTTTC
>CAMWXF010000100.1 GCA_947178115.1 uncultured Lachnospiraceae bacterium | reverse complement strand
TTGATCTTCGGGAAATAGAGAATACCCTTCATATTAAAAGGATAATCCATATTCAAATGAATCCAGAACAGAGGCTCCTTGTAATCCTGAAATACCTTGCGGTAAAACTCCAGATACTCCTCTCTGGTGCACTCGTTCGGGTGCTTCGTCCAGAGGGGCTGTGTCTCATTGAGCAGTTCGGGACGCTTCTTAATCTTTAACTTCTGCTCGTCCTCTTCTTTTTCTTTTGCGATCTCCTCTACGACTTCATCCGTATCCAGTTTCTCATCCGCCTTGATGATCTGTGTCTCCGTAGTATTCGCCTTGGACAGATAGATCTCCGTAGGCATGAAGGAACAATACTTCTTAATCACTTCTTTCGCCTTATACTCGTTGCAGAACTCTAAGCAGTCCTCGTTGATATGAAGCGTAATCTCTGTGCCGACCTCGGTTCTCGTTCCTTCCTCCATGTCGAATTCCGTGCCGCCGTCGCACTCCCAATGAACCGCCTGTGCGCCGTCCTGATAAGACAACGAGTCTATGTGCACCTCGTCCGCCACCATGAATGCCGAGTAGAATCCCAAACCGAAATGACCGATAATCTGATCCTCGTTTGCCTTGTCCTTATACTTCTCGATAAAGTCCGTTGCACCGGAAAAAGCGATCTGGTTGATGTATTCCTCCACCTCGGCCGCCGTCATGCCGATGCCGTTATCTATAAATTTCAGGGTCTTTTCCTCAGGGTTTACGATCACCTGTATTTTTGCCTTATAGCCGTCTGCCAGCGCATACTCGCCCATCATATCCAGTTTCTTTAATTTTGTGATCGCATCACACCCGTTGGATATCAGTTCACGGAAAAAGATATCATGATCTGAATATAACCATTTCTTGATAATCGGGAAAATATTGTCGCTGTTGATTGATAAATTACCATGTTTTGCTGCCATTTCATCACATCCCTTTCTTCATAATCGTACAACCAAAACAAGTCTCTGCTTTCAAGCTGCTCTGTAATTATACAAATCCCTTCACGCGGAATTTATCACCTAGTGCATAGTTTAATACGCTCATATTCAGAAGTCAAGAAAAAATTAGCACTCAGTCTTACCGAGTGCTAACAACCATCGTTTTATTTAGATTTCATGCGGCTTCCCGCAATTCTAAACTTTTTCTAAACTCCGCATTTCCTTCCTGCTGTGCTCGTATCATTTGCCTGAAACCTACATAGTAGACACGATCCCGTACAAGTATTATCGAAAAATAAGTGATGCAAAACCACCGGATCTATCCGCCAAAGTACTCAGAATACACATCGAAAAAGTTCATAGTCTTCACATTTTCATCATGAATGAACCCTACACTGTCCCACAGTTCTTCATTCAGATTTCTGGTCAATGTCTCCACATAGGCATCGTACTCCTGTCCAAAAGCCTCCGCCCGTCTCTGATCCACGATCTTGACCTTGTTGGCATCCGTCTCATCCTTATCAAAAGTATTGAGGCACTTGATGATATGATAGCCAAACTCCGTCTCCACAATATCGCTGATCTCATCCTTACCCAGATTGAAAGCCGCCGTCTCGAATGTCTCTCCCATCTCTCCTTTGCCGAAAGAATAGGTTCCCTTATCGTCTTCGCTGTACTTGCGGATCAGCTCGTCAAAGTCTTCCCCTTCCTTTGCCAGTTCCAGCACTTCGCACGCCTCGCGATAAGCATTTTGCTTCGCCTGTACCGTATACTCTATCTTTTTCCCCGTGCCGTCCAGAGCATAAGTCTTAATGAGAATATGCTGCACCGTGATCGTTCTCGCCTCATCATCGCTGATCTCCGGATTAATATCCTTGATCGTATACTGATACACCTTCTCTGCCAGCGCAAATTCTCTGTACAATTCGCTGATTGTCTTCTCCGACACGCCCATCATCTCTTTCTCGGTACTGTTAAGAGAAGTGTAATAAGCGTTCGCCGCATTCTCCGCCTGCGCCTTTTCTTCATCACTTAACTCCACCTCATACCGCCCGGCCATCAGATTCATGGTCTTGATCTGTGCGATCTGCGCCAGCGCAATATCCTTCACATTCTGCTCCAGTGTCACACCATCCACATTGGTATTCCAGATTTCCGTACCATATACACTCTCGTATCGGTTCTGGATATTCGTGAGATACACCATGATCTCCGGCAGTGTACAGGCACTCGTCTCGATCCGGAAAATCTCATCCTTATTAAATCCGGTAGTCAGAACTACCTTGGTTCCGACCCCTTCGCTGTCACCGCACCCGCTTAAGGCACACAGGCATATACCTGCTGCCAGCAGAATGCCGGTCATTCTTCTCAATCTGCTTCCTCTCATATATTTCCTATTCTGTAACTGTTCAGTACCTTCACAGTTACGATGCAAAATCCATCCTAAATTGTCTTCGACAATGGGATTTTGCTCGTCGAATCATATTCTTACGGTCTCAGCAGTAAATGCTTCGCCCTGTACTGAATAGTTACTCTATTCTTTCTATAATGTCACATGTCCCACATATTTCATATCTGTCCCGTATTACACATCCGGCAGGGTAGTTTCTCTTCCATAAAACCCGACTGCCCTGCTCATCAAATAATATTTCCCAGCCGGTCATACCACTTTTCTCCGTCGGTCAATACATAGTCTTCCCCGGTAAGGAACGCCTTAACATAATCGTCTGCCGATGCCAATCTTCTCCGGAAAGCAACACCGCCGCCGAACAGCTGCGTATTATGAATGTCTGATCCCGCACTCATGGGCAGTTTATTCGCACGGGCATAGGCTATTGCCCTCGCATCATATTCCGGATGGGCATACACCTTATTATGGGGATTGGAGTGAGCCGCATTGACTCCTTCCACACCGTCCACCCACTCGGGATACAGACGAACCTCTCGAATATAATCCGCTTCTCTGTAAGGATGGGCATGCACCACGAGCCCTCCTGCCTCATGCACGAGCCGGTACTGCTCCTCCACACCCGCCTCCTGCAGCTGGGGATGTGCTTTCATCCAAGCCGTATCTATACCATATATGAGAAATTCAGTACCGCAGTATCCCGCCTCATAACCGAAGAAAACATCCAGACCGATCCTGTCTCCCTCCGCCTTGGCGTGTTCATACCCCTGCCCGAAAGCCTCCACCCATTCTTCCCATGGAAGTCCTCTGTCTATTGCGGTATTACCTCCCCAGTTATGATCCGTCACGAAGATGCCTGTATAACCATACTCCTTACAGGCTCTTGCCATCTCTTCACCTGTACTTCTCGCGCAGGCGCTGGCTTCCGCCGTATGCAGATGCGTCTCATATAAATAGGGATATCTTTGCCGTATATCTGTATCCATTTTCCCGTCCAACCTTTTTTATCTCAAAACCTACGCCGTGGAAAAGGGATTAAATTGCGTGCCCAAAGCATCTCAACCTAATCCCTCTCCCCTCGTATCTTCTATTTCTATTATTTGATCACATGAATCCAACCTTCAGGTGCCTCGATGCGTCCCATCTGTATACCTGTCAGTGTATCATACAGCTTCTTCGTAATCGGCCCCATCTCGCTCATACCGCTAGGTAATGCGATCTCTTTGCCGTGATCTACAATCTTACCTACCGGAGAGATCACTGCCGCAGTACCGCACAGACCGCACTCCGCGAACTCCTTCACTTCCTCAAAAGGAACCGCTCTCTCTTCCACTTCCAATCCGAGAAAATCTTTTGCAACCACCATCAGTGAACGTCTCGTGATGGAAGGCAGAATACTGTTAGATTTCGGCGTTACGACCTTATTGTCCTTCGTCACGAACAGGAAGTTGGCGCCGCCTGTTTCCTCCACATAGGTTCTTGTCGCCGCATCGAGATACATATTCTCATCGTACCCTTCCGCATGTGCTGTCATGATGGCATGCAGACTCATGGCATAGTTTAAACCTGCCTTGATATGTCCCGTGCCGTGCGGCGCTGCGCGGTCGAAGTCACTCACTTTGATCGTTAACGGTTTCACGCCGCCTTTGAAGTAAGGTCCCACTGGTGTCGTGAATACTCTGAACTGATATTCTTCCGCCGGTTTTACACCGATCACAGAAGAACTGCCGAACATATACGGCCGGATGTAAAGAGTCGCTCCGGAACCGTAAGGCGGTACATATGCCTCGTTTGCCGCCACCGTATCAACCACCGCCTGCACGAAACGCTCCTTAGGAAATACAGGCATCTCCAGTCTCTTACAACTGTCTTCCATACGCTGTGCATTCAGATCCGGACGAAAAGTCACGATACGGCCGTCCTCCGTCGTATATGCTTTCATTCCCTCAAAACATGTCTGTGCATACTGCAGTACGCCCGCACACTCATTGATGGAAATATTCGCATCAGAGATAAGTGCTCCTTCGTCCCATGCGCCATTCTTATAATTAGCGACAAATCTCTTGTCCGTCTCCTGATAACCGAATCCGAGGTTTGCCCAGTCAATATTCTTCTTTTCCATTTTCCTTACTCCTTCTGCCTCGTAGTGCATTGTGATATCCGTTCTCTCACGCCGTACGACCTATATTTTCCTTTACTATATTATACCTTTATCTCCAAAAGTCAAGACACGAATTGCCTTACAACACGGCATTGACGACTTCCAGTGCAACGTCATATGCGTAATCCTTGACCGCCTTCTCACACAGGCGCAGCATCTTCTTATCCGACTCCGGTCTGTCATATTTCTTCAGCTCTTCAAGCTTCTCATTGACACTGTCCCCATCGAAGTCATCCAGACGGCCTGCAAGCTCCTTAAGGGCCCGTTTCCAATCGTCCTCAGAGATCGACTTTTGTTCCTGGCTCTCAGGCTGCCGGCTGTCCTCTTCCTCCTTCGCCTCGTTGTCCAGATATGCTTTCAGCCCATTACGCATATTCTTCATCATGTTGAACAGGATCGGGGATCGTACCTCCACATCCTCCCTGCGTCCGGCTTTGCTCATTTTCTCTAACTCGAAAGCTTCGTCTGCGAGACCGTCAGCGCCCACATTCCGTGCATTGCCCTTCAGGGAGTGAACAATAATCGAGTATCCGTGCATGTCTCCCTTTTTCAGGAAATCCCGCAGCGCGTCTTCCTTTTCTGTTAAGATCAGATGGAAATCATGGAGTACCTTACCGTAAAGCGCCTTATCCCCGCCCATGTATTTAAGTCCGTTGCGGATATTGAATCCGATCACATAGAGCTGACTCTCTCTGATATCCAGCGCCATCTCCGCATTTTCTTTCTCGAAATCCCTCTCTATATGCTCGCCCTGTGTCAGATAGACCACATTTTCAGGCAGATACTCAATCAGCATATTCTCGAACTTATCGGCATCGATCGGTTTTGTCAGATAATCCTGGAACCCTTCCTTCAGATAGAACTCTCTTGCTCCGGCCACCGCATTCGCCGTCAGTGCAATAATCGGAATCTCCGCAGACGGGTTCCCTTCCATTGCCCTGATCATGTGAAGTGTCTCAACGCCGTCCATCACAGGCATCATGTGATCCAGACAGATCAGGTGATAAGTCTTACGCTTCAAAAGCTCCAGACATTCCGCTCCGCTGCCCGCCACATCAATCTGCAGCCTGGTCTGTTTAAGCAGTCCCTGTGCCACCGCCAGATTCATGGCATTATCATCGACAATCATGATCCTGCCCATGGGCGCTATAAACTTCTGATTGTAGTTCTCAGTGCTGTGCAGACTTTCGTAATACTGTTTTTCAAAATCACCTAACGGCGCATTGTCCACCACCTTCTGCACGACATTAAAAGAAAAAGTTGATCCTTTGCCGTATGTGCTCTGTACCTGCAGTTCTCCGCCCATCATCTTAACCAGTCGGTTGGTAATTGCAAGTCCCAGCCCGGTTCTTTCATTTTTACTTCTAACTGTGGAATCCATCTGCTGGAACACGCCAAACAGCTTGGGTATATCCTTTTCCTTGATCCCGACGCCCGTATCCGTCACCGCGATCTCTATTTCAATCTCGTCTTCCGCAATCCTTTTCCAGCCAAGGTGGAGCGTAACCCCGCCCTTCTCCGTATATTTCACGGCATTGGTCAAAAGATTACCTATGATCTGGCGGATATGGATCTCGTCTCCCGACAATTTATGCGGAATGTCGTTGGCAATGTCCAGTTTCAAGTCCAGCTTCTTCTTACGCATTTGAAGGGATATTCCGTTGATCAGGTCGTTCAAAAGCGAACTGATATCATAGATCCCGTCCATCAATGACATCTGTCCCGCTTCCAGCTTAGTATAGTCTAAGATGTCACTGACCATCGTGAGAAGAATATTTCCCGCCTGCCTGATGTCCAGCGCATACTCCTTAATCGCCTCATCCTGACTCTCCCGAATGATCAGCTCATTCAATCCCAGAATCGTATTGATCGGTGTACGCAGCTCATGTGACATATTCGCCAGAAAAATATCTCTCGCACCATTCGCCTTCTCGGCCGCGCTGATTGCCTCCTGCAACTCGATATTCTTCTGTTCCAACTGCTTCTTCGCCTGTAATAACGTAGAAACCTCTTCCCCTTTGTTTGCCGTCTTAACTGTGTCCTGTCCCATACATCCTATCCCTCATTCATGCGCCGCTTCGCCTATGCCACATCATATCGTCTGACAGACATAGGGTTAGCAGCCCACCCTTCCTTTCAAAATTATTTCTTCCGCTCATATTTCACAAACTCATAGGCGATATCAAAATATGTCTGCTCCTCGCTGTC
>CAMWXF010000099.1 GCA_947178115.1 uncultured Lachnospiraceae bacterium | reverse complement strand
CTGTTTGAGGAGATTTCCGATGATTATCCGACTCTCACGAACACGGAGATTCGTAATACTCTCGCTGCTTTTCTCTTTACCGGGGAGGATGTATTCAAGCAGGTAAAATCCCTAAGCGGCGGCGAACGGGGACGCGTCTCCCTCGCCAAGCTGATGTTATCGGAAGCTAATTTTCTCATTCTGGATGAGCCCACAAACCACTTGGATATTATGTCTAAAGAAATCCTGGAAGATGCGTTGAATGCCTACACCGGCACGGTACTCTATGTATCCCATGACCGTTATTTTATCAATAAAACCGCCTCCAGGATCCTTGACTTAAACCATCAGGTACTGACCGGATATCTCGGCAATTATGATTATTATTTGGAGAAAAAAGAAGAACAGCTCGCACTGATCGATGCCGCAAAGAGAAATGCCGGCTCTGATCTGCCGACGAATGCTCGCAATATCCGCTCCGCTGTTTCCGAAGGCAATACAAACGCTTCGGCTGATGGCAGACAGGACTGGCTGGCACACAAAGAACAGCAGGCGGCACAGCGCAAAAAGGAAAATGCGCTAAAGAAATGCGAAGCTCGGATCGAAGAATTGGAAACCCGAAACGGGGAAATCGATGCGCTCATGACATCGCCCGACATTTGCACCGATGTGGCTAAGCTGCAGGAACTGAGCCGTGAAAAGGAATCCAACGACACTGAATTGTCCGATCTGTACGAAAAATGGGAACAGCTCTCTGAATAAGGGCTGTTCCCTCTTAGATTTGAAATCACATATTATAAACTGAACTTGTTCATTTTTCTACATTGCTTCATATTCCGCCTTGATTGCTTTAATAAAATTCTCGCTGTTTAAGACAGTCACATTCTGCAGCGAAGTGATTAAAGCCAGATCTTTGGTCATCTTACCTGACTCGATCGTTCGGATCGTTGCACTTTCCAACTTGTCCGCAAATGTCACAAGCTCCGGATTATTATCCAGCTCCCCGCGTTTTCTGAGTGCTCCTGTCCATGCAAAGATAGTAGCCACAGAATTGGTGGAAGTCTCCTCACCTTTCAAGTGCTTATAATAATGCCGCTGTACTGTTCCGTGCGCCGCTTCATATTCATACACACCGCTGGGAGATACCAGTACGGAAGTCATCATTGCAAGAGAACCGAATGCGGAGGAAACCATATCGCTCATCACATCGCCGTCATAATTCTTGCACGCCCAGATAAATCCTCCCTTTGCCTTCATAACACGCGCCACCGCATCGTCAATCAGCGTGTAGAAATACTCTATCCCTACCGCCTCGAATTGATCCTTGTACTCCGTATCATAGATCTCCTGGAAAATATCCTTGAAGTTATGATCGTATTTCTTAGAGATCGTATCCTTCGTGGCGAACCACAGATCCTGCTTTGTGTCAAGCGCATAATTAAAACATGCTTTGGCAAAGCTCGTGATAGACTCGTCCGTGTTATGAATACCCTGCAGGATACCGGAACCCTTAAAATCATGTATCGTCTCTCTGATTGTAGTGCCGTCCTCGGCAGTAAATACCAGCTCCGCTTTGCCTGCACCGGGTACTTTGATCTCCGTATTCTTATATACATCACCGTACGCATGACGCGCCAGTGTGATCGGTTTCTCCCAATTTCTGACGCAGGGTTCTATCCCTTTCACCACAATAGGGGTGCGAAACACTGTGCCGTCTAACGCTGCACGTATCGTACCGTTGGGACTTTTCCACATTTCCTTAAGGTTATATTCCGTCATTCTGGCCGCATTAGGCGTAATTGTGGCACACTTAACCGCCACACCGTATTTCTTCGTCGCTTCCGCAGAATCGATCGTAACCTGGTCCAATGTCTCATCACGATGTGCCAGCCCCAGATCATAATATTCCGTCTTTAAGTCGATATAGGGCAATAACAGTTCATCCTTGATCATTTTCCAGAGAATTCTTGTCATCTCATCTCCGTCCATCTCTACAAGGGGTGTCGTCATCTTAATCTTTTCCATCGTTGATTCCTCCTGCCTTTTCATTATTTATTTTAAGATTATTTTGCAGCTTCTTCTCCGTAAATTTCATACAATCCATTCTTCACCATGTTGTCATAAGCATTCAGCATATGTTTATTCGCAAGCTGTTCTGCCTTGTCCGCGTCACCCGATTTAATCGCCTCCATGATCTGTCTGTGTTCATCATTAGATGCCCGCCCTCTCGTGTTTGTAGAAAGCGTCTTCTGCCTGACCCTGAGCACATACTGGTGATAATCCCGCAGCGTATGCTCCAGCATCTTGGAATCGCATGCCTCGTAGAGAATATCATGGAAACGGTTATCCAGCTCCGCCATCTGATCCATATGCCCCTTAGAGGCGTGGAACTCAGCCAGATAAATATTTTCCTCCATCTCCTCCATCTGCTCTTTCGTAATCTTCTCTGTGGCAAGTCTTGCACATAATCCCTCCAGAAGAGAACGAATCATATAGATATCTTTTACATCCTTTGCTGTGATTCCGGTAACATATGCTCCCTTATTGGGCACGATCTGTATCAGACCCTCCAGCTCCAACTGCCGGAAAGCCTCCCTGACCGGTGTACGGCTGACGCCCAGTTCTTCCCCGATCGCAACTTCCTTCAGTTCTTCGTGCTCCTTATACTTTCCGCTTAAAATATCCTCCCGCAACTTCTGAAACACTCTTCCACGCAGGGAATACTTATCATTGACTTCATTCTTTAAATCATAATTAGCCATTTCGTTTTCAGTTTACACTCCTTTTCACGTATCAGTCTTACCACTCCTAACAAATGCTTAGGCACCCGGAGCCTCAATCCCTAACTCCTCACAGGTCTTCCTTATCTGTGCAACAAGCTCCTCATCCGTCAGCACCGTCACACGACCTGTCGCATACTCCTCATCAACCCATACCTTAAGCGCATGCACCAAATCGCAGTTCTTGTCCAAGTGCTTTTCCTCCGGCAGATGATAGTACGTATTGATCCAGTGTGCGATTCCCGCCAGACCCGATGTATTGGATACTGCGCACAGAACCGGTCTGTTCAGGAATTTATCCGTGTCAAATATATTATAGATCTCCTCGTTCTTAAGAAGCCCGTCCGCATGAATTCCCGCTCTTGTCACATTGAAATTCTTACCCACAAAAGGCGTTCTGGGCGGAATCTCATAACCGATCTCTTTCTCGTAATATTCCGCCAGCTCCGTAATCACTCTGGTATCCATACCGTTTAAACTGCCACGAAGCTGCGCATATTCAAATACCATTGCCTCTAACGGTGTATTGCCTGTCCTCTCTCCAATACCAAACAGCGAGGTATTGATCCCCGAACAGCCATACAGCCACGCGGTGGTAGAATTGGATACCGCCTTGTAGAAATCATTATGCCCATGCCATTCAAGCAGTTCATGCGGTACCCCCGCATGTGTATGTAACGCGTAAATAATTCCCTGCACACTTCTGGGAATAACCGCACCCGGATAATTGACTCCGTATCCCATCGTATCGCAGGCACGCACCTTAATCGGAATCTTATACTCTTCCATAAGCTTCATCAGTTCCATGCAAAAAGGAACCACATATCCGTAAATATCCGCCCGCGTAATATCCTCCAAATGACATCTGGGACTGATTCCCTCTTCCAGACAGTCACGAATCACACCCAAATAATGGTCCATCGCTTGTCTTCTTGTCATTTTAAGTTTTAAGAAAATATGATAATCCGAGCAGCTTACCAGAATGCCTGTCTCCTTCATGCCGATCTCCTTCACCAGCTTGAAATCTTCCTTGCTGGCACGGATCCAACTCGTGATCTCCGGATACTGATACCCCTGCTCCATACATTTATATACTGCGTCCCGATCCTTTTTACTATACAGAAAAAACTCGCAGGCACGGATCATACCGTTTGGTCCGCCCAACTTGTGCAGATAATCATAGATTGTAACGATCTGCTGCGTTGTATAGGGCGCTCTGGACTGCTGACCGTCCCGAAACGTGGTATCCGTAATCCAAATATCCTTAGGCATATTATGCGGCACTGTCCTGTCGTTAAACGGAATCTTAGGTATCTCAGAATAAGGAAACATATTCCGGAACACATTAGGTTTCTGAACATCATCCAAAATGTACATATGCTCTTCTATTTCCAGAAGATTATTATGATCATTCATGGTTACCGGACGATTCGCAAAAGTTCTCTCATCATACATAGCTGTCACGTACCTTTCCGTGTCTATCCGCTGCGATCAATTTACTTATCTCTCATGCTTCATTGTCGCATGGATGTACGCCACGTATAATTGTATACAATCATACCATTTGTGTCAACCCGTACCGCACATTTCTTCCAGATTTATCATCCCCCACCCCTGTTTATCCCATGAATCTCCCATATCACGAGCACTGTAGATCATCCTGCGTTTCACCTGCTCATTACTCATATCCGGATATTTCTGCAATAAAAGCGCGGCCGCGCCGGATACGATGGGTGTTGCCATGGAAGTTCCGCTCTTCCTGATATATGCATTGCGGTAACCACTCCTCGGGTTCCCCAGAAACTTCAGATTACATGATACGATATCCGTTCCGGGCGCAACCACATCGGGCTTGCGGTACAGCATATCGCGGCTTCCTCTGCCGGAATAATTCTCACAAAGATCTCTGCGGGGACCAAAATACCCTCCTTCATGACATCCTACCGTGATCACCCTGCGGCTGCTTCCGAGGGGCGATACCGTACCCTCCCCCGGACCGTTATTACCGGCTGCACACACTACTACAATTCCTTGCTCCCACACCTCATCCAGAAGATCTATCAATTCCTTCATGCGCTCTTTCTCCCCGCTTGTTCCAATGCCCAGCGATATGTTGAGCACGCGGATCTGATAGCGGATACGATTCTGCATAATCCATAGAATGCCCCGATGCATACTGTCTATACTGCCTTCTCCGTTTTGATCCAGTACCTTTCCCACACACAGACGACAGGCCGGCGCTATCCCTTTGTATACTCCATGGGAGGCATATCCGCTTCCGCCCACACATCCTGCCACATGAGTACCATGGCCGCTGTCGTCATAGCTTCCCTGTCGGTCGTTCACGAAATCGGCAAAATCAACGATACGACCTACAAAATCAGGATGCGCGCCAATGCCCGTATCAAGAACTGCCACGGTAACATCTTCTGTTACGATATCCTCCTGTATATGATCAGTACATCCAACCTGCTTTCTGACACGATTCACGACAATCCCACCATATTTCGTTCTACTGTCGTTCAGTCTTTGTCATATAGGAAGCCCAATGAACTTTCCTGCATAATAAAAACTCCCGACTATAGATTTATTCTATGCCGAGAGTCTTACCATGTTCAGTGTCTTTTTTATTTACATCCTATTATATATTCCCGCACGTTTTGACCGGACTACTTTATCTTTCTTCGTCTGCGGTTTCCCCCGCGATAGAAAAACAACGCCATAGCGGTACAGATCATTCCCGCGCTAAAGAACCACTTCGGATGAATACTATAATCGCCGGTGTCCGGTGATGCATCTTTTTTACCGAGAGAGGCAAAGACCGCCTGACCGTCCTGTACGTCCGCCACCACCGTGCTGTTGCCGTAATTATAGATACCGTAAGGAGAGAAATGCTTCGCCGAAAACATAAGCGCATCCATGCCGTCCA
The DNA here is from genome assembly GCA_947178115.1 of uncultured Lachnospiraceae bacterium. Classification (GTDB taxonomy): domain Bacteria; phylum Bacillota; class Clostridia; order Lachnospirales; family Lachnospiraceae; genus UBA3282. The sequence goes on along the minus strand of CAMWXF010000099.1, from coordinate 1,072 downwards.
CGGAGACGACTCTGCTCTCCACCTCTTCAAGCTGCCCGTCCGCATCCAGACAGACTACATGAAGATTATCTTCTCCTACGCCTTTCGGAATCGGAAGTGTGACTTCCACACTCTGCTTACCCAGTCCGGTAATCGGAACTCCGGTCTGTGCTTCCGTCATACTAATCTCGTACGCGCACAGATTGTGCGGCAGCCTGTTACCGTATATTTTCTTATAAACATCGCCAATTGCGGCTTTTGCCTCTTCGCTGTCTGTGATCGTCAACACATAGTTTTCCTCGGAGCCTTCCATCACCGCACCGGCCATACCGTCCTGCGGTAATGAATAACTGTTAATCCGCACATCTATTCCCTCACGGACTTCTTCCTGAGACACACCGCGTCCCAGCTCCTCGGTCCCCTCTTCCAGCACATAAGTCCTGCCGTCTATGGTACAAGTCTCACCGGCTGCGGGTAAACTACCGAATCCGCGTCTGCCGACGATCTGCAGCGTACCGTCTTCTCCGTCCGCCGCTTCCTTCGTCACTTTACAGATTACACCGTTAAAACCAGCCTGTGCATCATCCAGTATCGTATCTGACAAGTCACTTACGCTCTCAGGGATCACGGCGATCATATTCCCCTTAAAAGCCAGATCGCGATAGTCCTCTCTGTATACTTTCGTCGAAGCATCCTCATAGGATAGCTGCGGTATCGTCTCTGCCTCAAACACAATGACACCATTGCCCGCCGCCTTCTGTGTTCCCGTACTGTCGTAAGCACGCAGTCCGATCTTCTGAGCCGACTCCGGAATATGTACCGTATTAATGGGACAACCCGCATAAGCTCTGTCCCGAACTTCTTGTACATGATTGCCGCCCTGTATGGATGTAAGGTTACTGCAATTTTCAAAAGCCGCTTCACCGATCACTTCCACGCTATCCGGCAGAATCACTCCGGTCACGCTTTTATTATTTCTAAATACCTCGGCTCCGATCTGTTTTACTCCTGAGGGAACAGAAACGACACCGCCGCTTCCCTTATACGCCAACACAATGCCGTCACCTACGATCAGGAAATCTCCGCTGCCGCT
>CAMWXF010000098.1 GCA_947178115.1 uncultured Lachnospiraceae bacterium | reverse complement strand
GGACACGATGATGAATATGGAGGAGCAGCCGATCATTTATCTGAAAGGGAGAGCCGGTTACTCTTTTATGTCGGAAGAAAGGGGCGAGGCACAGGGGTATGCGAACGGCGGTACGGGGTCTGTGGAAGGAAAATTTCTGGATGAGCACACCTATGCGGGAATCTATCGCATTGATGCGCTGGATATTTTTGGAAATGACACGGAATTGAAGGAAACATATCGGGCGCTTGAGGCTTTTGATATGGATTATACGATTGACCAGATCATCGGGGACAGGGCGGAACCGGAACCGCTTGACTATCGCGGTAAAACAAAGGAGGACCTGGAGGCGATGTCGGATGAAGAATGGAGGGCCTTTATGAATGAGATCACTCCTCCTGACCGAAATCAATTTCCTAATCAATATGAAAACTGGTGGTTTGATGGGCCTTTTACCTTTCATCTTCATATTAAGATGGACAATGACAATGTGCAGGTGGTTACGGTAGATGAGATGAATGATACCGGTGCAGGGCTTTATCAGATAGTGAAGACGAAGTTTGAGATTACGGTGGAAGAGAAATGCAGCGAGGAGCGCACTGCAAGCGGTGTATTTTTGGTCGTGCTTGATGCGGACGGTAAGCTTCTTCCCCACGGAGGCAGTTCCTTTGCGGATACTTACGCTATTAACGGCAGGGATGTGTCCAGAGTGTATGTGTATGTCTGCGATTTTGCGGAATATATGGACGATATTAAGGGGCACCGGAATGATGCAGACTTTAAGGAGATTCTGGAAAAGCGTGCTTTGTATGGGAAAGAAATTGTGTTTTAGAATGTTGAATTAAAAAACTTAAGACAGAAGATGTATGGAAGAGATAACACAGACATAAAATAGGGCTGTGTTATTTCTGCATTATGGTAGAATTATTTTAGGTTGTAACCCGGATGTAATATCCTTCATCTATGATGTATTCAGCGATTAAGATACAGGCGGTTTATTTCCGTGGACAGCGAGCTATGTGACTGCTTGCGGCGGGATCTTCGACTTACGCTTGCGGTGAGCCCGGAAAACAGCCTGTTCATTGATCCTTGTACAAATCATAGAAATAAGGAGTAACGGGCGTTATGGAAATTTTACAGACAGTAAACTTGAAAAAATATTATTACAGCGGCGAAAACACCGTAAAAGCCGTGGATAACGTCAGCCTTGCCATAGAAAAAGGCAGTTTCACGGCTATCGTGGGCACATCCGGCAGCGGCAAGACGACGCTTCTTAACCTCATCGGCGGGTTAGACTACGCGGACGAGGGAGAGGTCATTATAGACGGCCATTCGATCATGAAGATGTCGGAGGAGGAGCTGACGGTGTTCCGCCGCAGGAATATTGGTTTTGTATTCCAGAACTACAACCTGATCTCGGTGCAGAATGTATATAAGAATATCGTGCTTCCCATCAGGCTGGACGGCAGACAGCCGGACAAGAAATACATCGAACATATATGTAAGGAACTGGGGATTGAGGATAAAATGGACAGATATCCCAATCAGCTCTCTGGCGGGCAGCAGCAGAGAGTGTCCATCGCAAGGGCAATCGCGGCGAAACCTGCGGTGCTCCTTGCGGATGAACCTACAGGCAATCTGGATTCTAAGACCAGTGCGGAAGTTATGGGGCTTCTCAAGATGACTTCCAGGGAATTTCATCAGACGATTATTATGATCACCCATAATGAGGCGATTGCCCAGCTTGCAGACCGTGTGATTCATTTAGAAGACGGTAGAATCGTAGGCAACAGCTTGGATGCATATAACAGGCAGACCGATTTCGGAAAAGAGGCGAGCGCTCAACGAAGTAATCACGGAAATGAAACGAGTGCCCGACATAGTGATCTCGGTCGAGAGCCGGCTGTACATGGACGTACTTCCGGCAGGGAGGTGCAGTCATGAGTATCATGTTCAGAAATTCCAACGCAGCATTGGAAAAAGAGCTGGCAGCAGAGGACTATAGGGCGCATCCGGTCAGAAACAGGCTGGCGATCCTTGCCGTGGCACTTTGTGCAGTAATGATTATTATTACTTTTTCGTTGGGAATCGGTTTGGCGCAGACTGTCTCCCGTTCTATGGGTGCAGCGCCGGGACCGGGTGCAGACAGCGCGTCTTTATGCGGAGATGAGGAGATACTTGGCAGAATCAGGGAACAGCCGCAGGTGGAATGGGCGGCATATGTGAGAAGGTGCAGCAGCACACGCCTTCATAATCGGGAATTCAACCCGTTGGATGTATATCTTCTGGCGGCGGATGAGGTGCATTATGATAAGAATATGGTGGATTTGATTGTCGGAAACTACCCGGAACAAGCGGACGAGATTCTTCTATCCGATACGATATCCGAGCGACTCGGACTGGAACAGCAGGTCGGGATATCATATTTCCTTAAGGTGGTGGTAGAAAGAGAAGGAGAGCAGGTTGAGCAGGAGCTTCCCATGACGGTGTGCGGATATTATCGTAATCCCATCAGAAATTGTGCGGATATCTATGAGGAAATCTATACGAGCGACAGGTTTATTGATACTTATAATCCGGAACTGCCCGGAGGATACGATACGATCTATGTGAAGCTAAACAATTTGAATCCGCTGAAATTCGGGCATGATACGGAGGAAAAGTTGTTCGAGCTGAATGAGATCGTGGAAGCTAACGGAACAAGTTATAAGATGAGCGATATAACGCTTACGGTGATCATTCCGGTAATCCTGATCGTTGCATGCATTATGTTATGCGGTTATTTCTTTATTTATAATATATTTGATATCTCCATCGTAAACGACATACGGTTCTACGGAGAGCTTAAAACGATCGGCATGTCTTCCAGACAGCTTCGACGTATGCTGTTATGGCAGATGAACAGGATTGCTTTTTATGGGATTGTAATTGGCGGATTAGCAGGCAGCATTATCGGACAGACGGCTTCCGGGCAGATCGTGGGCACGTTTGCGGAGAATATTGCGATGTATTATCAGCCGGCGGGCGCTGTACAGACATTTCTGCTAGGCAGCGTGTTTGCATGGATTACATTGCTGATCAGCACATTAAAGCCTTTTCGGGTTGCATGTATGATCTCTCCCGTGGAAGCGGCGAGATACCGTGCGAAGAGGAAAAAAGGGGTGTTTTCCGTCCTGTCTTTTGCATTAAGCGGCATGTTGTTTCTGATCGTATATACTGTTGCAATCGGTTTTTCGGTGGAGGCTCAGATCGACAGGCGGCGTAATACGGACTTTCAGATCCGGCATAAAGGAATCATATGGTCACAGAACGAGCCTTTTGAACCAATCAGCAGCGGGCTGGTAGAACGGCTACAGGATTTAGAGTTTGCGGAAGACTTAAAGATTTATTATAATGGACGAACTAAGCCGGACTATTTTGAAATGGACGGGTTGTATTGGTATACCACATCGGCAGAGATTACTGCAGAAGGGGAGATTGCCGCGGATCAGATTGCATATGTTAAAAGTCAACTTCCGGATACTGCAGACGAAGCCCGTGCCGTCAGGCTCAATGAAAGAGGCAATCTGTCAATTAATGTGGTGGGAATGGAAGCCGGCAGCCTGGAAGAAGAGATGCGTTATAATAGTGTCTTGGAGGGCAGCATAGATGAGAAGAAGTTTGAGGATGGCAGTTATATGATCTATCTTCGAAGCTTTAACGACCGGAACGAAGATCAGGATAAGGGGATGGAGTATGCGGTTCGTGCCGGCGATGAGGTGTCGGTGACTTTCTACGATGATGTGGCGGACCGCTATGTAGACAAAAAATTTACGGTCATGGCAGTCATCATGAATCAGGATACGTACGGCGCAGGAAATGTGAACAAGTCGAATATCTGGCTGACTCAGGAGGCCTTTAAGAGCATTTATTCCGACTATGAGAATCTTGTGGGTGCAATTACCTTTAACGGAGCGGATTATGCGAAAGACGGCAGTGCGCTTTCCGAACGGGAAAAGCAAAAGGTCGTGGAACAGGTATTGCAGGAAGACGGAAATTTACAGTTGATGCTTGATTCCGTCTATCAGGATAGAGTACATTTTACAGAGATGAAGCGAACGATCACCGTATTCGGAATGTTTCTGAGTGTGCTTGTCGGATTGATTGGTATTGCCAATATCATCAATACCGTGACTACTGATGTGATAGCGAGGAAGGTGGAATATGCCGCCATGCAGTCGATCGGTATGACCGGAACACAGATGCAGAGGGATATTTTCCGTAAATATGCAGTCTATATATTCACTGCTCTAGGGCTGGCGACTGTGACGGGGACGGCGCTTTCTTATATGATCGGTTCAGGCGTTATGTTTAACTTTTCATGGTTGGCATTGGTTCAGGCGGTTTTGATTTTCTTGTGCTTTTCGGTTCTGTTGTGCGTGGTGATGGCTAGGGTGCTTACGAAGGTGATGAATAAGAAGTCGATTGTGGAGAGGTTGAGAGAGGTTGTGTAGGAGGGGGACGGCAGATTGCACAAAAAGTGCGAGTATGCCGGCTACGTCAAATAGATTTTCTAAATATTCCGGTGAGGTATAGACTGTGGGACGCAATCGCCCGACATTCGCCATCCGGGCTCAGGTCGGGCTTTCCGGGACATCCGTGTCCCGGAATTGCTGGTTGGTTTACGGAATATTAAGAAAATCTCATTTTCCTTCGCAAGGCATATTCGCACCTTTTGTGCAATTTGCCTGAATATGCCTGAATACAACAATAAAATAACACACGCTACAAAGAGGCTGGTGAAAATATGGATAAGCATATATTAGTGATAGAAGATGACAGGGCATTAAACGGCGGGATTGTCTTTGCGCTGGAGCGTGAAGGGTATGCGGTTCACAGCGCGTATACGCTTGCGGAGGCGGAGAAGAGCCTGAAGCAGAAGATGAATCTGATTCTTCTGGATATCAACCTGCCTGACGGGGACGGAAGAGAGTTTCTGCGGGGCGTTCTTGCGGGGCAGCCGGTGCCGGTGCTTCTCCTGACGGCAAGGGATTCGGAAGAGGATATGCTTAAGGGGTTTCAGGCGGGATGTGACGACTATATTACGAAGCCTTTTTCCATGCCGGTGTTGATTGCGAAGATTGCGGCGGTGTTAAAACGCAGCGAGGGAGCGTCGAGACAGATTTACGCAAGCAGCGGACTGGTGTATGATTTTGAGAGGAAGGTACTGACGCGGCAGGGGGAGGTTGTGGAACTGACGGCATTGGAGTGCAGGCTGTTGGAATTATTTCTGCACAACAGGGGAATCGTGCTGACAAGGGAGCGGCTGCTTGAGAAAATATGGGATGCGGATGAGAGATTTGTGGAGGATAAGACGCTCAATGTTACGATCCGCAGGCTTCGCATGAAAGTGGAGGATAATCCGGAACAGCCTGCATATATCAAGACCGTATTTGGCTTGGGTTATAAATGGGAGGACGGACAGTCATGAAACAGAAATTTCTATATCGGCTGCGGAAAGATACGGATATGATATGGAAAGGCGGTATGGGCGCAGTGCTCATACTGCTTTTGATGTGCATGGGACTCATGCGGCAGGCAGTGCGGGAGGAGGATTTTTTCGTCAGAACGGATCAGTGTATGAAGCTCGTGGCAGTGTACGGCGTGGCATGTCTGGCGGTATTTGCCGGGGCATATTATATGATTGTGCGGAGTGTAAGCGGCACACTCTATCAACTGGGAGCTATGATCGAGAGCCTGACAGACGGACAGGTGAAGGAGGTGTTCCCTGTAGCCGGGGATACGATTCTGTCAAGATTACAGAATCAGGTTATGCGGCTGTACGATATCCTGCGATCCTATGAGGAACGGGAGCAGAAAATGCGCGGGCAGCTTGATGAGAATATCGGGGATCTTGTTCACCAGCTTAATACGCCGATCACGAATATCAGACTGTATACGGAATTTTTAAGAAGAGATGACCTAACTGGGAAGGAGCGGGAGCGCTTTTTAGGCTGTCTGGAAGAACAGGCACAGAAGTTGTCGTGGTTGGGGGAGAGCTTTTCCAAAATATCCCGTCTGGAAACGGGGATCATCCGTTTGAAACCGGAAAGGCAGGATATACAGCCCATTATTCTGCGTGCGGTGGGACAGATTATGGAAAAAGCGCAGCGCCGGGGTATGGAGATTGCGCTGAAAGGCGATGTGCAGGCGGAGGTTGTAGCCGATGCGAAGTGGACGGCGGAGGCAGTGTTTAACGTGCTGGACAATGCGGTGAAATACGGGGATAAAGGCAGCATGATCGAGATCGAGGTGACGAGGCTGACAAACTATACCGGAGTGGCGGTGCGAAACAGCGGAACGGAGATTGACGGGGAGGAGTATCATAATCTTTTCAAGCGTTTTTACAGAGGAAAGGGGAGCGGAGAGACGGAAGGATCCGGATTGGGACTGTATATTGTGAGGAAGATATTGGAGGAAGAGAAAGGATATATCAAGGCAGGGAGAACCAATGACGGGCGGACGGAGTTTGTGTTGTACTTGTATCATGGGTAGTGATAGGTGTGGGAGGCACTATGTTTTAGGGGATGGATATAGTGATTCCCTCATATTTTTGTAACTATGGCATGATACTTCGCTCATTTTTTGGCAGGATGTAATATGCCGGCTGATATGCTGTGAAATGAGTTGCCTGCAACAGAAAAAAACAGTATAATGAACGCAGGTTCCGCACAACGGAACCTATAACAGAGGAGAAAACGACACGATTCTGATATTGTTGGGGAGGCGGACTGCGATGGAATATGCGGATCATAAGAGCCGTTGTGTATGGG
>CAMWXF010000097.1 GCA_947178115.1 uncultured Lachnospiraceae bacterium | reverse complement strand
GAGGCAGATCACGGTAAGACTGTATCGCATTCTTATAATAATCGCAGAACAGCGTTTCAGAGGTAGGTCTGACACACAATCTCTCCTGCAGGGGCTGCATGCCGCCGTGTGTCACCCATGCTACTTCCGGTGCAAATCCCTCCACATGATCCTTCTCCTTATTCAAAAGGCTTTCTGGAATAAACATAGGCAGATATACATTCTGTACCCCTGTCGCCTTAAACATCGCGTCCATCTGCTGTTGGATCAGCTCCCAGATCGCATAGCCTGCAGGCTTGAACACCATGCACCCTTTAATGCTTGTGTAGTCTAACAGCTCTGCCTTTTTCACTACATCAGTGTACCACTGCGCGAAATCATCTTCCATGGAAGTGATCGCTTCTACTAATTTTTTGTCAGCCATTTTTCCTCATTCCTTTCCTACTGTTTCATTTGCGAAATTCCGGCACGCACATGATTTGCTAAGCCATCCTTTCTCCTTCGCGGGCTGCATATAAAAACCGCCAAGGTTTCCATCCCGTAAGGGACCGAAATCTCGGCGGTACCACCCTAATTAACATGTCTTCTCATGCTCTGCTTCTCATACCGTTATCGCCGGTGTTACGCTGTGCTTATCGCACAGGACTCCAAGGCCGGTTCCGAATATTTTCCGTAAGAACCTTCCACCCATGGTTCTCTCTCTGAAACGTTTCCTATCCGTACTATTCTCTTCTTCGTCACGTTTGATCGTATGGTAACTGTTTCGGCTCTGTATCATTTCGGTCTGCCTTAATTAGTTACGTTTTTATTTATTCTAGTTGCAGGAATAGATTTTGTCAACCGCTATTGCGCTAAAGCATAATAATATTAGGTAATAGATTGCAAATGTTCTTTTGCCTTTTCATATTCGCTGACGGTCGTCTTTAAACTTCTGCATGCTTCCTGAAGATCAACACAAAAACTTTCCATCACCGATTCTATAGATTGTACCAGTATCTCTTCCCTTCCTATATTCTGCCACTCTTCCCGCTCTTGTTTCATATGCTTCTCTTCATCATACTCAAATATACACACAGCTATCGCCTCCGCTCGATTCCTAGACAAAAACTCCGATAAAATCTCATTCTCAATACAATAATCTACTGCATGCTCTACTGCTTCCGTAAAGGATTCTTCTCTTGCAAATATCCTTACCTGCTCTACATATTGTGCATATTCCTTTAACAGGCGGCACGCCTCTAAGAGTATAGGATTATGTCCCCAGTTAATGTTATACACAGTCACTGTTAGTTCCAATTCCGGCTCTTCCGGTTTCTTCTCATAAGCGTCTGACAGCCGCAATATCTGTTGTTCCGGCTGAAAATCCATTCCATTATAGAATACCACAAATTTAGGTGCCGGTATTTTAATATGCGACTTGCCATACAGATTTTCATCCTTTATCCTGCTCTGGATCACTCTGGTCACATAAATCAGGTCTCGTAACGGCATGTTGGGATTCACCGTAGACTGATGCTCATAAAGCATTAATTCAAAATCAAACACAAAAGAAATGTCATTCTTATAATTCATATAAATCGCATTTTCCAGTGTTGTAATCTCAAGATCGTCCACATTCGTGTATGCTGTATGATTCAGTGCATTATAAAGGCTGAGCAGATTCTCCTTCTCCCGAAACAGCATACGGAATACCGTGTCCTTATAGTTACGTTGTGTGTTTGTTTCACTCATCTAATGTCCTCCTTTGTCGATTTCGGTATATCCGCCCTATCTGGGATAGATTACCGGCACAGGAGAACCGTTCCAGACTCTCCTGCTTTATAGAATGTTGATTGGGTTCAAAGCATGGATTTTCTGAAACTGAGAAATATAGAATGGATCTGATCTGTTATTGTAGAAAATATGCTTTTTGATATCATAGCATATTTTTGACGGAATTGTAAATATATTTGTTTGTAAATTTTCTTAAATTTTGTTAAAAATCTTTTATGCATTTACTGTTTATGGGTTATCTAAATCAGCCGCACAAATGGAAGTTTTTTCCTCACCTCCATTCCGTAAAGAACAGGGCTGATCAGCATTTCTGCCGACCAGCCCCGTCTGTTGATTATCATGTTCTTTTGGTTTTGATGTCGCAAGTTGTATCACTTTTGGTCATTGCAACTGTTAAGCAGTTACCCAGCTTGTATTGCTTACATTAATCAGCATAAGGACTATTTAAAAGTAAGCTGACCTGCTTCCACATATACATCAAAATTATTATTTCCGCCACTTAGGTGACTGGCTTTCAGATATACAGTCTGCCCGGATTTCAGTTCATGGGAAACTGCAAAATCTCTACTGCCCGGTCCATCATCATCATTTTTATCCAGACAATCGCCCACATTATTATTATTATCTTCCAATATATTCACAGGGTTAATCTGTTCAGCGCTGTATAGCACTCCATAGGTATCCGTACTTGCCGTACTCCAGAACGTATACCATCCGTCCGAAGGAGCCGTAAAGACAAACACATCCGCCGTATAATTACATTCCGCTTGAAGCGTATCGCCAACCTGAAGCTTTTTCAATGCACGGTCTTCGATTACGTTCAGTGTAATAGTCTGATCTGAACTCTGTGCCTTAAGCGTCCATACAACCGTTTGTCCCGCAATCAGTACAATCCGCCGATCCGCACTTGTGCTATCTGATAAGATACACTCATTTTCATTATCCCACAGACTGTAATCTTCACTACCTCCATAAGACGTATACATATCTATATATACGCTGTCTGTTGCGCCTGATGCATGTAATGTATAGATTCCGTCCTCCGAAGCCGTATAAACAACTTCGATCGTCTCACCAGCAGGAACGGTAACGGAACTGTCACTCGCCGTCAATGTAGGCACCGTCTTCTTTCCGGCAGTTAAGGCTACCTCTAAATCATCGGTACTCGATGTATTTCTCGGATTAACATATATTACCTGCCCTGCGCTTAATAAAATATCAATTGAGCAGACATATTTACTGCCATCCTCAGTATCTGGAGTCGCATCTTTAGCTTTCTCCGTACCATCCTCCGTAAGTTCTCCCATGCTGTCGTAGAGATACAGAGAGGTACTCTCCTCAGTCGACTCCATTCGGAACTGATATATTCCGGCTTCCGTCGCTGTAAATTTGTAAGCTGTGTCAATGCTGCCAGCCGCAATCTGAGGATTACTATTTGGTATTGCGTTAATCGTAACCTCTTCCGCTTTGACAGTAAAGGTAACATCGCTTGAATCCCCGTTATTGATCTTCAAGCGTACCAGATCTCCCTGTTTCAGATCCTTCTTGAATTCAAAATCTGCATCCCCTCTATAGTCTGCATTTTCATCATCATTATTGATAACCAGCTCTACCGAAATGTTCGTATTGCTTGAAGTTCCGTCTGCTAACGCAATCTTATAATATCCATTCTGCGGCACACTAAACGTTACATACGCATTCTTGCCTGCGCCCACCGTTACTGCAGATCCATTCGTAAGATCCAGATCTTGACTGATCTTCTTGGCACTAAGCTGGCAATTTGTTTCACCGTTCAGTTCTACAGACAGCCAGATCTTATCGCCTGCTTTCATCTCTTTCTCTACCGCGTTACCAGAATCTATAGACCTCTGAAGCTTAAATGCATCCGTAGCGCTTTCATACAAGTAAACTGTAGCGCCTGACTCTGATGCGGAGAATTCGTACATACCCGCATCAGTTGCCATAAACTGCCAAGTGCCTTCCTCAACAGCATTAATGGGTGTCCCTGCCGTAAGGTCTGCTATCTCAACTTCCTCCGCTTTTACCGTAAAGGAATAATCGTTGGAAGAATCAGTATTTTGAATGACCAGACATACCTGATCACCCGCCTGCAGTTCCTGCCTAAATGCAAACTCTGAATTACCATAGTCCACATCATCATCATCATTCACCTGCAGGGTTACATTAATGTTACTGCTTGGGCTATCCGCCTGCGATGAAAACTTATAATATCCGTCTTTCTCCACAGTAAACGTCAGATATTTCTTGCCGTTTGCTGCCACAGTCACGTTCGCCGGTGTTGCCAGATTGATGTCCTCACTGATCTTCTCGGCACGGAATGTATACTCGTTCCCAGAATATAATGAGTTTCTGGTCTTCAGCCATATGCTGTTTTCCTCACCTTTCGTCATGACACACTCAATCGTATTACCACGATCAGAAGCTGCATTACCATAATAGCTATTATCATTGATCGCCGTATTTTCGTCATTATACAAATATAGGTACTGCGAAGTGCCATTTTCATTTACAATAGAGAACTGATAACGCCCATCCTCGGGAGCCGTAAACTTGAAGAATCCCTGCGCATCCGTGCCTTTCACTGGCTGACCCGCGCTTACTGTCTCTACGCTCTGTGCCAATGTCACCTCCACGTAGTAGGAAATCGCACCGGGCTCGTCATAATCTGCACTCTCTACTTCGGATGTCAGATGAACCTCGTCACCCGCCTGCAGCCATCCGAGATTCAAATCGCTATAACTGCTGTTAGTAGGATATGAAGTCTTCCGAAGATATATGCTTCCTCCGACATTTCCATACGCCATCATCTCATATCTTCCGGTTACCGGTGCTGTAAAGCTAAATTTCTCTGTCTGATTTGCCGTAACCTTTCTTACGTCGCCTACACTCAGCGGCAGATACTCTGGCGCATTGTTCCCGCCATTACTGATAGACGGCTGCGTATTTCCAGCCGGCTCATCATCGCCATAATAACGGTTCGTGCTCTGATAAGCATCGCCTACTGCCACTACGATGATATCATATCTTGCCACAACCTTATTGCCCCAGATCTTGGACTTCACTTCCAGTACCGTACTACCCGGTTTTACTCCTTTAAGGGTAATGCAATAAGAACCTGCTGCGGCTTTGACTGTCGCTACCTTGGCATTATCCACCGTCCATACAAGCGTGTCATTGACACGGCCGCGATTCTCTACATTTGCGGTCAACGTATAGGAGTTGCCGGATAATACACGCAAAGTACGACTATAATCATCCAGCTCGGTTCCGTCGCCGTATTCGCCTACCTGAATTGACATTCCGCCTCTGGGCTTAATCATATTGCCATTATAATAATAATCATTGATATATTCGCCCACTGCCGGAATCTTCGTAGTCTTTACTTTCGTGGTAGCCGGTTTTGCTGCAATTGCATCGTATAATGCCGTAATTTTAACAGTATACTGCGTTTCCTTGGACAATCTGACATAATCCGTAATATTGCTGTAATTAATTCTGTACGTGTCTTTCACACGATTGCCCTTGTTGTCATATTCTTCATCTACCCATAATCCGGTTTCACTGTAGTCTGCAACCCCGGATCTTGCAAATTTCTTACTGTAAATCGTCTTATTCGCGTCATCAATCTCTACCAGGAATGCATCTGCACCGCCTGTATACGTAAAGGTCAGATCGAAACGGTCATTGATCACATCAACTGCCTTCACCTTCTTAACAGGTGTCAGGTCTGTTGACTTGAAGGTAACTGTAGCCGTAGCCTTATCTTTACCGAAGCTGTTTGCGACATTCCTGTCTGTCAATCCAAGTCTCAGTGACCCCCCTTTGGCAATCGCCTGCAGATTATCATACTGATCCAGTTTGAAGAACTGTTCCTGCTTCTGCTCCTTAATTGCCGCCTTTACTGCATTCATATCAATATCTGCATACGGATAATAGGTCAGTTTCTGTTTACCCATCTTATAGGCAAGCAGGCTGCCCAGATCCTGTGTCTGACCTACGGACAGAGTAATGGAACCCTTCACCGCCATAACGGAATCTGCTTCCGCCATGATATACAGCGCAATATAAGTCCGTTTTCCTGTCTGTGTATCTCTCACTCTGACAACCAGACTGGAGTTCTCTCCGGTCATGCCCGTGATCTTGATCTTACCCTTCTTGTCTATGCTGGCAATATCATTCTTTGACCCGTATTCCCAGCTCTGCGTCTTCTTATTCCAGCAATCCGCTAATGCATACTCTAACTTCGGATTCTCATAGGAATCTTTATCAACTTTCTCCTTGAGCGGAAGTGCGATCCACTCTTTGTCATTACCGTTTGCCGCCTCATCCTTAGGCATGGTATAGAACAGTCCGTATGTTGCACTGTTGACCGTACCCTTTGCAATCTTGGCAAGTTCTATTCTATAAGTGCCGTCTATATCATGGTATTCGCCGTCATCCCAAACATCGTCATTATAGTCATAAGAGATATCCGTAACACCCTCCGCCTGATCGTCCAGCTCAAACTTCAGATCAATTAACTCGGACTTCAGTGTCTTAAAGCTTACCGCTGTTCCGGCTGCACTGTCATTGACTGCCTCGTTAGTAATAACGCTGCCGTCAGCCAATGTTCTGGCCGCGCACACATTTCTCACGTAAACCGTATAAGCGCCCTTTGTCGCCAGTCCGGACAACTGTGCCGTATAATCATTTCTCCTGCGGTTAAGCGCCTCGTCTGCACCGTCCAGATAAATCGGTGCGATGGCAAATGTGCCCCGCCATTTATTCTCTTTCCAGGAGTCTTCTCCCGTACCTGCAAGTAACTTCTCGAAATCAGCAGCTTTCTTGACGGAAGCATTTACGCTGTTGTCTATGACATAGATCTCACGACGGTATCCGTCCTTCGGCGTGTCGTAATTAATATTTGCATAGGCTCCTGCACTGCCGTGAGCGGTTACCTTAACCGTCTTCGGCGCGGTTACCTTCGTGGTCGTGATCGCAACCGTCGCTTCCTTAGCGCCCGGAATCGGCTCCATTACCCCTTTTACCTTATGC
>CAMWXF010000096.1 GCA_947178115.1 uncultured Lachnospiraceae bacterium | reverse complement strand
GCACCGATTAGCCGCAACCTTGATCAGCCACGCCTTCTCATGTTCCGCGCCGCGAAGCTCCGGCGCATATTCCATGTATCTGCATAAGGTGTCCTGCACCGCGTCCTGCGCGTCCTGCTCATTGCACAGCATTACCAGACAGATCCGAAATAACATATCTCCATATTCCGCGACAATCTCCTCTACCGACATATCTTCCTGTCACCCCCTACATTAATAACACGCACACGCGGGCGTAATGGTGCCATACGATTATTAAAAAATAGTAACTGTTCAGAACAGTTCAGAAAAATTATCTTGCTAAACCATCCCCATCTATGCTATAATACAAGTCGGCGGTTTCAAATACCTGCTGCAATACATAGGGGCATAGTTCAAAGGTAGAACAGTGGTCTCCAAAACCATCGATGTGGGTTCGATTCCTACTGCCCCTGCTATCACCCGTGAGTTACCGCTCACGGGATTTTTTGTTTCGGGTGAACAATTTCCTAATGCAATGAACTGAGAAAGGATTTCCATGCCATGAAGAAAACTGTCACACTGCTCGCATCCATCGGTCTGTCCTTAAGCCTGCTTGCAGGCTGCGGTAAGAGTACGCCTTTGCTCTCTGCAGTGGATTATGAATTGGATATAAAGACGAATACGACAAATCGAGGGGTATCTGTCGGAGACACCCCTGAATCTTTTCTTGCCGCTTACGGCGAATATAGAATTTTTACCTCTGTGGACGGCGGCGCATATCAGGCTCTTCCCACGGAAGAAATTCCTTTTGATTCCGATATCGTTACCTTGCTGCCGTCTTTTTTCATTGACGGACTGTCTGTTGACCCCGACGTCTTCTGTGAAGAAAATGAGATCGAGAAAGCCGATCTTCTCACTTTTCTGACTTCCGAGGACTATCTTAAGTCCCATACGGTAGTCTACTACTATCTGGCTTTTACATGGGAAAACGGCGCCATCTCCGACATCGCTTCCCAATTTATGGATTTCAACGCGGATGCCTCTTACTATACGGCAAACTGACTCTGATACAGTGTCGCATAGAATCCGTTCTGCGCAAGCAGTGTCTCATGATTACCCTGTTCTATAATATTTCCGTCCTTCATCACAAGGATCACATCCGCCTCGCGGATCGTGGACAGTCTGTGCGCCACGATGAAACTGGTTCTGCCCTGCATCATGGTTGCGAAAGCTTTCTGTATTCTGATCTCCGTTCTCGTATCAATGGAAGACGTCGCCTCATCCAAAATCAACATAGGCGGCAGGCACAGCATAACTCTCGTAATGCACAGAAGCTGTTTCTGTCCCTGAGAGAGACTGCCTCCGTCTTCGCCGATCACCGTGTCATACCCCTGCGGCAGACGCTTGATAAAGCTGTGGGCATGGGACGCTTTCGCGGCGGCAACGATCTCTTCCTGCGTCGCCTCCGGTTTGCCCATTACAATGTTGTCTCTAATCGTCCCTGATTTCAACCATGTCTCCTGCAGCACCATCCCGTAATTATCCCGCAGACTGCTTCTGATCACATCGCGGATATCCCGATCATCCACGCAGATCCTGCCGGACTGTACATCGTAGAAGCGCATCAGCAGATTGATGACCGTGGTCTTGCCGCAGCCCGTGGGCCCGACGATCGCCACTCGCTGCCCCGCCCGCACCGACAGATTGAAGTCCGTAATCAGTTTCTTATCCGGCACGTAGGAGAAATCAACATGCTGCAGATCCACTCTGCCCTCCACATTTCCCAGAACAACTGCTCCCTCACAGTCCGGAACCTGGGGCTCCTCCTCGATCAGCTCGAAGATCCTCGCCGCACAGGCAAGGGCGTTCTGCAGTTCCGTTACCACACCCGATATCTCGTTAAAAGGTTTGGTGTACTGATTCGCATAAGTCAAGAAGCAGGACAACTGTCCTACACTGATCCCGCCTTTAATCGCATAAACCGCACCCGTCACCGCCACACCGGCATAGACCAGATTGTTGACGAATCTCGTGGACGGGTTGGCGATTGACGAATAGAAGATCGCCTTTAAGGAACATTCTCCTAATCTGTCGTTGATCTCATCAAATTCTTCCAGCGCCTCATCCTCATGGGAAAAAGCCTGCACAACCTTCTGGTTGCCGATCATCTCCTCGATCAGTGCAGTCTGCTCTCCCCGTGTCTGGGACTGTACATGGAACATGGTGTAAGTTTTCTTCGCGATAAAGGCCGCCACCAGGAAAGATAACGGCGTAATTAACACCACCACGCCCGTGATGGCCACATTGACACTGAGCATGAATCCCAGCGTACCGAGGATCGTAATGACTCCCGTGAAGAACTGGGTAAATCCCATCAGCAGGCCGTCCGAGAACTGATCCACATCGGCGATGACCCGGCTCACCACTTCGCCGTAAGAATGTCCGTCGATATATTTAAGCGGCAGGATCTCGATCTTACGAAAAGCCTCGTTCCTGATATCCTGCACGATGCGATACGCCATCTTATTATTGCAGACATTCATGATCCACTGAGCCGCCGCCGTAACGGCGATCACCACTGCCATCTTCTGCAGAATCTGAAACACGCCCGCAAAATCCACCATTCCCTTATCCAGAATCAGATCAATGACCTTGCCGGTCAATATCGGTAAATAGAGGGTCAACGTCACGGTAACTGCCGCCATCACAATGGACAACGCCAGATAGATCCAATATTTTCTGATATAATGTAACACCTTCAAAAGAGTCGCCTTCTGACTGCCCTTTCCTTCTCCCGCTGCCATATCTACGCCTCCTTCTCCTTAGAATACTGTGAATAGTATATCTCCTGATAAACGCTGCACCTTGCAAGCAGCTCGTCATGCGTGCCGATATCCGCTACTTCCCCGTCCTCCAGCACAATGATCTGGTCCGCATGACGGATGGAGGACGCCCGCTGCGACACGATAAAGACCGTCATATCTCCTTCCATGTTCCGGATCGACTGCCGAAGCGCTGCATCCGTAGCATAGTCCAGCGCCGACGCACTGTCGTCCAGAATCAGAATGTCGGGTCTTCCCACAAGCGCCCTTGCTATGGTCAGACGCTGTCTCTGCCCGCCTGACAGATTCCTTCCGGACTGTGCCACAGGAGCATCCAGCTTTCCTTCCTTCTGCTCCACAAACTCCTTAGCCTGTGCGGTTTCTACCGCCTGCCACAACTCTTCCTCCGTGGCATCCTGTTTGCCCCACAGCAGATTGTCTCTGATCGTCCCTTGGAACAGAACCGCCTTCTGGGGTACGATACCAACTTTCTGACGCAGCTCTTCCATTGTATATTCCCGCACATCCCTGCCTTCTACTCTGACGCACCCCTGTGTGGCGTCATAGAATCGCGGAATCATATGCACGAGAGACGACTTGCCCGATCCTGTACCGCCGATAATGCCTACCGTCTCTCCTTTTTTCACACGAAAATCCAGATCTGACAGGGATTCTGCACCTGCCCCGGCGTACTTTAAGTGCACATGGTCAAATTCTACTATATAATCTGCCGCCTGCTGCCTCGCCGTCGCTTTGCCGTCCTCTGCCGGCATACCGCTTCCGGGCTGAACCGTATCGGTCAATTTCTGTGCCCACTCCATACTGGACTCAATCTCGAACACGCCCTGTATCCGGTTGGCACAGGCAAGCGCCTTCGTGATGGTAATGATCAGATTCGCCAGCTTGACCAGCTCGATCAGAATCTGCGACATATAATTGACTAACGCCACCACCTGCCCCTGTGTGATCGTTCCCTCGTCTACCCGCACCGCTCCGGTATACAGCAATATAATAGTTGCGGCATTGATGATAATATATGTGACCGGATTGGTCAATGCAGACAATTTGCCGACGAAAAGCTGCATATGCGCTAACGCGCTGTTCTTTTCCTCAAAAGCGTCGATCTCCTCCTGCTCCTTGTTAAAAGCACGTATCACACGCGCTCCCGTAAGATTCTCTCTGGTAGCTCCCAGCACGCTGTCCAGCCCCGCCTGTACCTTCTTATACATAGGCATGGTCAGCATCATAATACCGAAAACTACCACGGATAACAACGGAATCGTTACGACAAAAATAAACGCCGCCTTCACATCTATGGTAAACGCCATGATCATGGCGCCGAAGACAATAAACGGCGACCGCAGGAAGAGACGCAGTACCATATTGACTCCGTTCTGCGCCTGATTCACATCGGAGGTCATACGCGTAATCATCGTGGATGTTCCCAGTGTATCGATCTCCGTAAAGGAAAGTCCCTGAATATGCTCA
The DNA here is from genome assembly GCA_947178115.1 of uncultured Lachnospiraceae bacterium. Taxonomy (GTDB): domain Bacteria; phylum Bacillota; class Clostridia; order Lachnospirales; family Lachnospiraceae; genus UBA3282. The sequence continues at coordinate 2,552 of CAMWXF010000096.1, read as the reverse complement.
AATAACGCATGTTTCAGTTTCGTGGAGAATCCCACCGCTGCCTTGGCTGCATAATACTGCGCCGTAATCGAACAGACCAGTCCGATCACGCCAAGTGCGATGAGCAGCCCGCCCATACGCAGCACATAAGGAATATTGCCGCCGCCGATACCCTGATCAATGATCGCCGCCATAACAAGCGGTACAAACAGCTCAAATGTCGCCTCCAACATTTTGAAAAGAGGCGCCAAGACTGTCTCCTTCTTGTAATCTTTTAAATAAACCAATAGCTTCTTCATGTCTTTATGACCTCTCTGTTATCAATTACTGTGCCCAGTCACTCCGGGCTGTTATTCGCCGATACAAAAAATGAGGCACATATTCTGCTTACGCGCACAGACAGCAGTCGGGCTTTTCCCGGCTGCTGTCTTAAGTTTCCAATTTTTATCTGTATTCCGCCGTCAGCGACTCAATCTCATCGCTGATACCGCTCACTCGCTTCGACGGTTTATAGTCTGCCTCAGGATACAAGATACTGTGCAGTTCTATCACATTCTCCTCCAAATCAATGGGAACGACACAGCTTCCTTTGCTGCCCACATTGACACCGGCTCTGCTATCGGCAAAAGGAAATCCGTCGCTGGTGACCACATCATAACCCGCCACGCCGCCTAATACGCTCAGGATATCATTCACGCCTAGGGAAGTCTCCACCTCCGGCAGTATTGCATTAACCATATCAGTCAATTCACCTACGGAAGCGCTTTTTGCTTTCTCCATCATGGCCGTCAGCACGTCTCTCTGCCGCTCTGCACGTCTGAAATCATCGCCCTTAGTATAGCGTATTCTGCAATAAGCCGTGGCCTGCATGCCGTTCAAGAGCTGTTTGCCGCTGTGTTCCACCGGTATATAATCCACGTTCAGCTCCTCCGCCATGGTCAGCTGATAATTATTCAGATGTGAGATCTCCGCATTCGTGACCTCCATTTCGATGCCGCCCAGTGCATTGACCGAATCGATCAATCCGCCGAATCCCACGGTCACATAGTCGGTAATATCAAGATCCAGATTGGCATTCAACATACTGATCGCCTGCTCCGGCCCGCCCTGTGCATATGCCGCATTACATTTGTTGTAAGAATCATTGCCGAGATTCAGGAAAGTATCCCGGAATACGGATATCAGTTTAATCTCCTTCGTATCCTGATTAATACTCGCAATGATGATCGTATCGCTTCTGTTTCCCTTACCAAGTTCTCCGTTTCTGGAATCCACGCCGAACAGAGCGATATTATAATATCCTTTGACAGTCTGTTCTGTCTCCTCTGTCTGCTTGATCTCTGCAATCTCTTCGTTGATTGTAATCTTTTCCTTATCGATCGTCTTGCGCTCGACTTCATCAGTTGTAGTCACCACTACATACATGACTCCGACTGCAATAAGGAGCAGACAGACCTCCACGATCAGCAGCGGAATATTCTTGATTCTGCGCGACTTTTTATCTGCCGGATTCTCATTCTGCTGCGCTTCCTGCGAATCCTGTACCTGCTTGTCCATAAGTGACTCCTTTGTTCGGGTTCACGGTAACACCCCTTTTATCCCATAAGAACCCATAATTTGTTATCACATATCTATAGCACTTTATCATATTTTTATTGTAACTGTTCAGAACACTGTTCTTCACAGTTACTTTTAACTATCCTATCACAAAAATTCGTATTTGGGTATACAAAAAGCATAAAATATTAAATTTATTCATATTTTTGTTACATTTCTGTTACATTTATCCCGAGAAATTCCCGCGAAGGATCTCATCTTCTTTCTCAATTTCTATGTTATCAAATCAGATCGATCGCATCCCGCACGGACCTCACTCCGATCAACTTCACTCCCGCTATGGGCTTCACCTGTTCAATACCGGACTCCGGAATAATACAGGTGGTAAATCCCAGTTTGGCAGCTTCCGCTACCCTCTGTCCCACCATGGAAACACCGCGTACCTCGCCGCTTAATCCGATCTCTCCGAAGGCAATGGTCCTATCGTCGATCACGCGGTTCTTGAAACTGGATACGATCGCCATGGCAATTCCCAGATCGATGGCCGGCTCTACGATACGGATTCCTCCGGTCAGATTCACATAGGCGTCGCAGTCGGACATCTGAAGATTCAGCCTTTTCTCCAATACCGCCATCAGAAGATTTACCCTGTTAAAATCCGTGCCGATGGCCTGTCTCCTCGGAATGCCGAAATTACTGTGGCATACCAGCGCCTGAATCTCTAAAAGGATCGGTCTTGTCCCTTCCATGGAACATGACACGACGGAGCCGCTCGCCCCTTCCGGTCTGCCGCTCAACATAAACTCCGAAGGATTTTTGACCTCAATCAGTCCTTCCTCCTTCATCTCAAACACACCGATCTCATTGGTGGACCCGAAACGGTTCTTCACCCCACGCAGAATACGGTAGGAAGCATGTCTGTCTCCCTCGAAATAGAGCACCGTATCCACCATATGCTCCAGCACTCTCGGACCCGCTACCGTTCCCTCTTTCGTCACATGTCCCACGATAAAGAC
>CAMWXF010000095.1 GCA_947178115.1 uncultured Lachnospiraceae bacterium | reverse complement strand
ATGCGGATCTGCTTCTCTTCGCACAGCTTCAGAATTGCTTCACTTCTGTTCATAACCCCTGCTCCTTTCCTGTTTCCCCTAGTGTATACGTCAGCCCGGTGTATCCTGTCATTTCACGATACCCGAATCTGTTTGATTACCTTAGTATAACATACTAGAGCAGGTTGGTGCATTATATTTATATGGGGTCACCGATTTTTCGGCAACCCCATTTTGTCTATAATACCGTCCGCACTCACGCCGGGATGAGTGAGATAAAGCCGGCAGATCTGCTCTGTCAGTTCCTCGCTGATTCCGTTCTTTACCGCAATCTCTCCGACGGATCGTCTCCTGTTCGTATCGCGCATGACCGCTTTAACGACCCTCTTCATGTCAAACGTGGCAATTTCCTGTTCCAATGTAACTTTCTCTGTATCCGGTCTGTCTGCCTTCGCCGCAGCGGCCGGATGTGCTACTTCGACCTTCTCTACCTTATATGCACCATCGTCTTCGACTGCAAGCACCGCAAAAGTGATAGGCTGCGTAAACCGTCTCGGTCCGCAGCTCCCCGGATTGAGCAGAAGTCGTCCGTCCTCCTGCTTCTCTTCATATTTATGGGAATGACCGTAGACAATAATATCGACATCCTTTAGGTCTTCTTCCTTTTTCGGAATATACTTTTTATTGTGTACCATAAAAAAGCCGATTCCGCACAGACTGACCGACAGTGTCTCCGGCAGTTCCTTCGCCCATTCTTTATCATTGTTCCCCCGTACGACGTAAGTCGGCGCGATCCTGTTCAGTTTGTCCAAAATCTCAGGCTTGTTGATGTCTCCACCGTGCAGGATCGCCTCGCAGCCCTGCAAAGTTTCCTCCACCTCCGGGCGAAGCAACCCGTGTGTGTCTGAAATGATTCCTATCCTGTGCATGTTGTGTTCTCCATTTACTTTTATTCTCCTGTCAATTCCGACAATGACTTGAACGTATATCCCATTTCCTCCCATTTGGTCAAAAGCTCGTCCAGAATCTCCCCGTTGGTAGAGGATGTGTTATGTAAAAGTACAACAGCGCCCGGATGCACCCGCGTCGTGAGCTTATCAAACGCCTCCTCATGACTTGGCTGCTTATCCTGGTCCCAGTCCACATAAGCCAGACTCCAAAATATGGTTTTATACCCCTGTTCATACGCCATTTTCAGATTATCCGCATTGCACTTACCCTGCGGCGGACGATAGTAGGATGAAAGTTCCGCTCCTGTGATTTCCTGAAACAGATCCGCCACATCGTTCAGTTCTTTCCGGAATGTCTCTTCATCGGATATTGTCGGCATGTCGAGATGATGGTAAGTGTGGTTGCCTACGGCATGTCCTTCCGCTACCATGCGCTTTGCCATCTCAGGCGCTGTCTCCAGGAAATGTCCTACCACGAAAAAGGTGGCTTTCACGTCGTGCTTCTTCAGCGCATCCAGAATCAGTTCCGTATTGCCGTTCTCATATCCGCAGTCAAATGTAAGGTAGATCACCTTCTCGCTGTCGGCGCCGACATAATAGGCGTCATACCATGCCAGATCCTGTGCGGAAGCGTTGCCTCTGGGCTGCGTGCCCGGTTCTCCGAAAGAAAGTCCCCAATCCTCCGAAGCAAGTGTAAGTTCCCAGCCTTCCGGAGGCTCCTTCTTTTCTGTTTTTTCATCCCCGCCCATATTTTCGTTATTGTCCTGCGGTGACTGCACACTGCTTTGTTCCGACTGCGCTTGTATATCATTTTCCATTGACTGTGTCTGCTGATCTGCTTCCATTGATCTGCTATCATCTGTGCCGGATAATTTTGTGCCTAATTGCCCCTTATTTGTCTGCTCTGCACTTAATTGTTCCACAGCAACTGATTCTGTACTCGCCTCTGTACGGATACTTTTAGCCGATACTTCCGTTTCCTTCTTCGTCGCATTCTGACATCCTGACAAACTCATCGTTGTCATAGCTGCTAAAATAAAAACTGCCGATACAACAGCAGTCCTTCCCATTATCTTCCTTCCGTCACTCTTTTGGTTTCTCATGATGCACATCTCCTGATCTTATGTATTTTATCATCTAAACTCGCAAACCCGCTCTGTCAGCACTCTATGTCCGATTTCGTCGGACGTTTGCTCGTTAAAACCGCACGAAAAACAAATGCCTGCTCCGTAGTCGCTTATTTTTCCTTTGCGATTTTATATTATAAAATACGCCTGCATCAAAATTGCATCAGATGTGTATCAAAGTTGCATCATCTCGCGACAGTCAACAATAATATCTGATTTCTCCAAACTGCGCATACCACTTGTTGATAATCATATTACTACCTGCTTCAATTCTTCCCGGTCTCCTTCTGCGGCTCATTCTACTCGATCCTGATTCTCTCCGCCGTCTTCAACAAAAAGCAGGTGCCCTGATACTGCCCTGCCTCGTACAATTTCACCGCAATCTCCCGCATCCGCTGATCCAGTCTGTGATAGCAGACCCGATTCTCCCATGGAAGACCCGTGACATATTCTCTCTGACGTTCATTTAACGTCTGCATTGCCGCCTTAAACCTCTCCGTATCGCTCCTGCTCCACAATCCGAAGTCGCAGGAAAGATACGCATTCTCACAACCGTTTCGGTCACACAGACCCGCCAGATACTCCGCCGGACTTCCGTCTCTTTCTCTGCGATAAGTTCTTTCTTTCCATTGGATTACTTTCGTATCTTTTCCCCCGGCCTGCACAAGGCGGAAACTGGTTCTGCCGTATTTATCATGTTCTACCGTATATTCTGTCTTTCTTTGCCCGTTCCCGCTGCCCGGTTCCTGTGTGAGCACCACTTTCGTGTCAAGCAGCCTCTGCCATACCGCCACACGCACTCTCTCATAAGGCGTCGGATAGGTCAGTTTCTCGCTGATCTGCTTGACGGTATACCCCAAATCTGCCAGATGGCGGATCGCTCCGCCACTGGCAGCTTCAAAAGTAAAGTCGGACAATGCATTTCTGAAAAAATCCTGTTCTGACATCATACCCTGCTTTCCTCAGAAAAAGTTCCGTTTTATTTCAAGACATTTCTCGTGGCAATAATATCGACGCCCGTACCCGCCACATCGGAAACAATCACATCCCCGATGTGAACCGGCGCCTGCACCTCCACGTCTTTCAGTGCCTTGACACACTCAAATATCTTCCCTTTCGGGATATCCTGCTTCGTCTTGACGGATACCATATCCGCCTCGCCTCCGGTTACTTTCACCGTCGAAGTCACGATTCTGGTTGGATTCGTAACCTCCTTGCGGCCGTAAGTATCGCCTCTTTTACATGTATTGCCGCTTACGTTTACTACCTCGTCCCCGTCCATCTCAACAGTCAGGGGGCATCCCATCGGGCAGTTAATACAGATTAAATTTCTGACTTCCATACCTATTCCTCATTTCTGCGCATTATTTACATCAAATTACGCACAACGCTTATTGTTATTTAAACAATTTTTCCTTTTCCGTGTCTGAGCATTTTACTTCGTGCTACTCTTCCTCGATCTTAAAGGTAATCTGCTCCAGCTTCGGATACTGTAAAAGCTGCTCTTTTGTCAGCTTCACTTCTTCCATTTCACCCGGCGCAAGCACCTGCCGTTTCCTGTGGATTACTCTCTCGTCATCAAAGTAGACACTGACAAAACAATTCTTATACACACCGCCGACACGGAAGCGCACGGTCAGATTATCCTCCATACGAGCCCTGCGGATCGTTGACGGAACCGTATATCTGACGCCCGCTGTCGGATTCAGACAGATTTCCGCTTCCGGAGCGGCATCCGCTACACTTGTTCCTTTTACATAGGCCGCCGCGTTCCTGCCTGCCGCCGACGCTTCCTCCGATACGAAATCCACAAGATCATGCACATGGAGCACATTACCGCAGGCAAAAACGCCTTCCAGATTCGTCTCAAGACTCTCGTTTACCTTCGGTCCGGAAGTAACCGGATTGATCGTCACACCCATGCCACGGGATATCTCATTCTCCGGTATCAGCCCGACCGACAGTAAGAGTGTATCACAGGAATAGAATTCTTCCGTCCCCGGAATGGGCTTATTCTTCTCGTCCACCTGTGCCAGCGTCACACCCTCGACCCGCTCTTTTCCCGTGATGTCTACCACCGTATGACTCAGTTTCAAGGGGATGCCGTAGTCGTCCAGACACTGCACGATATTTCTCTTAAGCCCGCCCGAATAGGGCATAAGTTCCGCAACGACTTTCACTTTAGCGCCCTCTAAGGTCATTCTTCTCGCCATAATCAGCCCGATATCCCCGGAACCGAGAATGACCACTTCCCTGCCGGGCATGTATCCTTCCATATTCACCAGTCTCTGCGCCGTGCCGGCTGAGTAGATTCCCGCAGGGCGATAACCCGGTATATTGAGCGCACCTCTGGGTCTTTCCCGACATCCCATTGCCAGAATTACTGCTTTCGCCTGAATCTCGAACATTCCGTCTTCCCGGTTCATCGCCGTCACGGTCTTATCCTGCCCGATGTCCAGCACCATCGTGTTCAGCTTATATTCTATTTTAAGCTCTCTTACCTGCGCAATAAACCTGTCCGCATATTCCGGTCCCGTGAGCTCTTCTTTGAAGGTGTGCAGTCCGAAGCCGTTATGAATACACTGGTTCAGGATACCGCCCAGTTCTTTGTCCCTCTCTAAGATTATAATGCTTTCTATTCCGCTCTGTCTGGCAGAAACGGCGGCCGCAAGTCCCGCCGGACCTCCGCCGACGATCACAATATCATAATTTCTCATTTTATCCTCCATGTCCCTATACTGTGTCCTTATTTGTACCGACCACCAGCTTAGAATCTCCGCCGGATTTTGTGATATCAAACATGCTCATATCACATTCCCTCGCCAGAATCTCCATCGTTCTGGGCGCACAGAAACCGGACTGACATCTGCCCATCCCGGCTCTCGTCCTGCGCTTTACGCCGTCTAAGGACTTCGCACCCAGCGGCCTTCTGATCGCATCGATAATCTCTCCCTCCGTAACCATCTCACAACGGCAGATGATGTTGCCGTAGGCGGGATTCTCTTTGATCAAAGCGTTTCGCTCTTCCATACTTAATGTATTCGGATTTTTGATGCCTTGTCTGTCAGCGATAAAGTCAGTCTTCTCCGCAAGACCCATCTTATCACGTATCAGTTCCGCTGCCATCTCACCGATCGCCGGACAGCTTGCAATACCCGGAGACTCTATCCCTGCGCAGTCTATAAAGCCCGGTGCATCTTCCGCTTCCCCGATGATAAAATCATCCCCATCCTCGTGGGCACGCAGTCCGGCAAAAGAGGTAATGACCTGACGCGTCGGAATGTTTCTGACACTCATGCCCGCTTTCTCAAACACCTGTGCCAATCCTTCCGCGGTGGTGTTGATTCCCTCTTTGTCTTCCACATCAACAGCGGTGGGGCCGACCAAAAGATTACCGTGCACCGTCGGCGTAACCAGGATTCCTTTACCAAGCTTACCCGGCAACGCGAAAATCGTCTTATGCACATGATTGCCGGCTTCTTTATCCAACAGACAGTAGTCACCCCGTCTGGCAGTAATATGGATTTTCTTTTCACTGACCATATTGTGGAAGCGGTCTGCATATACACCGGCTGCATTTACTACATACTTTGTTTCGAAGGAGCCCTTGTCCGTCTGCAGTACATAGCCTTCCTCCGATTTATGAATCTCCGTAACTTCCGTGTCAAAATAAAATTCCACGCCGTTGGCGTAAGCATTTTCCGCCAGCGCAATATTCAATCCGAAGGGACAGACGATACCCGCCGTAGGCGCATACAATGCCGCGTACACATTCTCCGTAACATTGGGCTCCATCTCAAGCACTTCTTCCCGGTTTAAAATGCGAAGCTCCCTGACACCGTTGGCTACACCTCTGTCATAAAGCGCCTGCAGATTAGGCATATCAGCCTCGTTCAGACACAATACCAGCGACCCGTTTCGCTCAAACGGGAAATCAAGTTCTTTGGCGAGCTCCCCCATTCTCTCGTTTCCCCGCACATTCAGTTTCGCCTTAAGCGACCCTGTCACGGCATCATATCCGGCATGCACAATGGCGCTGTTTGCCTTGGAGGTGCCGCAGCACACATCCTCTTCTTTTTCCAATACACATATCTTCGCCTGATAGCGGGACAGTTCCCTTGCGACCGCCGCGCCGCATACCCCCGCTCCTATTATGATCACGTCATACATATCGGCAGAATCTCCTTCCATCCTCATTATTTACTCTTCCTTCGCCCATCCATAGGCATATTTCACGGCTTTATTCCATCCGCGGATTTTCTCTTCCCTGTCCGCCTCCGCAATAACCGGTTTAAAGGTCCGGTCGCTGACCCAGTTCTTGATCACGTCATCCTTACTCGCCCAATAGCCTACTGCCAATCCTGCCAGATAGGCCGCTCCCATGGCAGTCGTCTCCACACACTGCGGTCTGATTACCGGCAAATTGACGATATCCGCCTGTGTCTGCATGAGAAAATCATTGGCGCTGGCGCCGCCGTCCACTTTAAGGGAAGTGATATCAATATTAGAATCCGTCTCCATGGCCGACAACACATCGTTGACCTGATAGGCGATGGATTCCAGAGTGGCGCGGATAATATGATATTTATTTACGCCCCGCGTAATACCTACGATCGTTCCTCTTGCATACTGATCCCAATATGGCGCTCCCAGTCCGGTGAAAGCCGGAACCACATAACAGCCGTTGGTATCCTTGACCTTCTTCGCCATATACTCAGAATCCATCGCCGAATCGATCAGCCTCATCTCATCCCGAAGCCACTGTACTGCTGCCCCTGCCACGAAGATGGACCCTTCCAGCGCATAATTTACTTTGCCGTCCAGTCCCCACGCAATAGTAGTTACC
>CAMWXF010000094.1 GCA_947178115.1 uncultured Lachnospiraceae bacterium | reverse complement strand
GGACAAAGACCCGGAAGTATATTATGATACGATTTCGGATTTTTTGCAGAAATATATTGGCAAGTAAAAAATCGAGCTACGCTCGATTGCGAGATTTGTTCGCTTACGTTTCACAAACTCGAGCGCAATTTCAATTATATAAAAGAAACGCCGCGACATAACCGGAAAGTGGTTATGCTGCGGCGCTTTTTTATTTTATTAATATTACATTCTGTCTGCTTCTTACGCCTTACCGTCAGAACCAAGAACGTTCTTAATCTTATGAGCAACCATATCTTTAACAGCCTGACGAGCCGGTTTCAGATACTGACGAGGATCGAAGTGATCCGGATGCTCTGCGAAGTATTTACGGATGTTACCTGTCATTGCAAGACGGATATCGGAGTCGATATTGATCTTACATACTGCAAGCTCAGCTGCTTTACGAAGCTGCTCTTCCGGAATACCTACTGCATCAGGCATATCGCCGCCGTACTGGTTAACCATCTTAACGAACTCCTGCGGAACGGAAGAAGAACCGTGCAGAACGATCGGGAAACCGGGCAGACGCTTGATGCACTCCTCTAATACGTCGAAACGAAGCGGCGGGGGAACAAGAATACCATCGGCATTTCTTGTACACTGAGCTGCCGTAAACTTGTACGCACCATGGGAAGTACCGATTGCGATCGCGAGAGAGTCACATCCTGTTCTGGAAACGAACTCTTCTACTTCCTCCGGACGTGTATAGGACTCTTTACCTGACTCTACAACAACTTCATCCTCAACACCTGCCAATGTACCAAGCTCAGCCTCAACAACTACGCCCTTATCATGAGCATACTCTACAACCTGCTTCGTTAAAGCGATGTTATCCTCGAAAGATTTGGAAGAAGCATCGATCATAACGGAAGTAAATCCGCCGTCGATACAGGATTTACACAGTTCAAAAGTATCGCCGTGATCCAAGTGAAGAGCGATCGGGATCTCAGGGTTCTCTGCAACTGCTGCCTCTACTAACTTAACCAGATAAGTATGGTTAGCATAAGCACGAGCTCCCTTGGAAACCTGAAGAATAACAGGGCTCTTCAGCTCGCCTGCTGCCTCTGTAATACCCTGAACGATCTCCATGTTGTTGACATTGAACGCACCAACCGCATATCCGCCATTGTATGCCTTCTCAAACATTTCCTTTGTTGTAACTAATGGCATTGTCATTACCACCTTTCTTAATATTTTTATTATTATGACCGGCTGTCGCGCCGGATATTAACTATCGTATTTATTATAACCCAAAGCTTGACCTTACGCAAACATATTCTGGAAAATATTAGTTTTGATTACTCTTCCGGAACCCTGATATACAGCACTCTCTGTCTGTTCTCAATCACCGCCTTGCAGTGTTCCCCTCCGAACTCTCCGTCCAGAGTCCATGAGACAGGCTCCTCGCTCTCCACAACCAGCCGGGATGTCTTAAACGTATGAATATGCTCTGATTTCACACGCTTATCTACCAGCGCCAGAATAATATTATTCAGATCCAGCGGATTAGACGGCTTGCGGATCATCGTCACCTCAAAGAGCCCGTCATCCAACAGAATATCCTGCCCCGTTATTCCGCGAAATCCGCCTACGGAATAAGAATTCGTAACCATACCGTATAGAAACTCTCCCTCAATCACCTGATCATTACAGGTGATCTTAAGCGGATAAGAGCGCACCGACGGTAACCGCTTAACCCCCTCCAGCAGATATGCAGCATGTCCCAGAACATTCTTGACATCCTGCTTCGTCTCATAGGACACATCCGTAAAAATACCGAATGCCGCCACATAGATAAAAGTATCGTTGTTAAAAGCACCGATATCACAGGCATAATCCCTGCCACCGACCACTATATCAGCCGCCTTGATCATACTCTTGGGAATCTTCAGGCTATTGGCAAAATCGTTGGTGCTGCCAGCCGGAATATATCCGATCGGAAGTTTTTCCTCACACTGCATCATACCGCTTACCACTTCATCCAGCGTTCCGTCTCCGCCGCTGCATGCTACAATATCATACCCTTCATGCCGTGTTTTAACAGCCTTAATGGCGTCTCCGGCAGCCTGCGTCGGGTACGCGGTCACTTCATAGCCCGCTTTCACAAATATATCTATAATATCCAGCAGATTGCTGCGAATCTGCGCCTTACCTGCTCTCGGATTATAAATAAACAGCATTTTCTGATCCATATCTGCCTCCGTTCTTCCATGTACACCTATATGATTATTTATAACCTATTCTACCATTCCGATATAATGGGTGCAAATTATTTTTGCTATCTTGTAATTCTATGCAACAAAAAAGAGACTCCCCCTCCGGAAATCTCCCTTATATTATGCCTTATCTAAATGTCAAATACGAAGTCTGTGCCTATTATCTGCCGCTTAAGAACTTCTCAATCTCTTCAACCGCAGCCCCTTCATCATTGCCCTCCGCAACGACCACAACTTCTTCACCGCTGGCAAGTCCCAGACTCATCATACCCATAATGCTCTTTGCGTTGACTTTTCTGTCATCCGCATTGATGTAGACTGTGCTCTCAAACTGACTCGCCACCTGTACAAGCATAGCAACCGGTCTGGCTTCCAAGCCTGTCTCCAGCTTGATCTGGATAGATTTTTGTATCATAATGTTCTCCTCCTTTTACGGTTTGATCCCATCGGCTATTTCACTCAATCTACGTAATCTGTGATTGACACCTGATTTACCCACAGGCGGTTCCAAATATCCGCCCAATTCCTTGAGCGCAGCATCCGGATACTCCAATCGAATCTCCGCCATCTGTCTTAAATTGTCCGGCAGATTCTCGAACCCATACTTGTCTCTGATCAGTAATATGTCCTCGATCTGCTTGGACGCTGCGGTAACGGTTTTGGAGATATTCGCCGTCTCGCAGTTCACACGCCTGTTAATGGAATTACGCATCTCCTTGACGATCCTAAGATTTTCCAGATTCATCAGCGACACATGCGCTCCCATAACATTCAGAAGATCAACGATCCCTGCGCCTTCTTTTAAGTACACCACGTCATACTTCTTGCGTTTAATGGTTTTCGCGTCGATCTGGAATTCCCCCATCATATCGCAAAGCTGCCTGGCCTGTATGCTGTCTGTGCATACATATTCCAGATGATAACCCTTCGCCGGATCGCTCATGGAGCCGATACATAAAAACGCTCCCCGCAAATACGCCCTTGCGCAACAGGAGTTCTTGATCAGAAGGGAACTGACCGGCATCTCAAGCGCAATCAACTCTCCGTCCTTCCCCGTAAGGTGAAGGGCCTGTATCACTTTTCTCTCCATCTCGTCGTCGGGCAGTAATCTGCTCTTTTCTTTCATCACAACATTATCTATATTAAATGTTTTTTTGAATAATGTAAAGCACTTTCTGGCAACTGCTTCATTTTCCGTATGAAAACTTAGGTGTGCCCCGTTCTCACAAGTGCTTCCGGCAAAATGAATCAGTGCCGCCAGTTCCGCAAGCTGGCAATGTCTCGCCGCGCCGATCTGTGCCGCCAGTTCTTCTTTCACTGTTCCGGAAAAAGACATTCTACACTCCCTGTTTGATATCCCTGTGATACAGCTTAACGCCGTAATTTCCGTGATCCTTCATGCCCACATAAAGCTCATTCGCCAAAGTAACGCTCCTGTGCTTGCCGCCGGTACAGCCTATGCCAATCACCAGTTGATGCTTCCCTTCTTTGATATAATTAGGGATCAAGAAATCCAACATCCCCATCAGCTTCTCCATGAATACGGACGCTTCGGGAAAACTCATCACGTAATCCTGTACTTCCGTGTCATTACCGGTTTTATGCTTCAATTCATCGATATAGAACGGATTCGGAAGAAATCTGACATCAAACACTAAATCGGCATCTGCCGGTATGCCATTCTTGAAACCAAAAGACAGGATCGAAATCATCAGGGAACTATACTCTTCATTGCGCACAAAAATATGATCGATCTCTTCTTTTAATTCCCTCGTCAGAAGATTGGACGTATCAATGACGTAGTCGGCTTTCTGCTTAGTTTCCCGCAGGATCTCCCGCTCCTTATTGATGCCCTCTTCCACTCGCCCGTCCTGCGACAGCGGATGCATCCGCCTTGTCTCCTTATAACGCTTGAGCAGCACCGAATCTCCCGCATCCATAAAAAGGATCTCGAACAGATAACCATTCTTCCGCATTTTATTCAGAACACTCTGTGCCTCACCGAAAGGCTGATCGGCGCGTACATCCAATCCCAAAGCAACTTTATTGATCTCACTGTTAGGCGTCGCGACCAACTCCACAAACTTCTCAATCAGCGGCACCGGCAGATTATCCACGCAGTAAAACCCTACGTCCTCCAACATCTTCATGGCCGTTCTCTTCCCGGCGCCACTCATGCCGGTCACCACCACAAATCTCATAACGTCATCTCCTTGTATGCTGTAATCCGGCCTCCGGATATATCGATCTCATTAGAAATCTCCCAGAAAAACCACTTCCGGTTCCAGCGAAACATGAAATCTCTCCTTGACCCGTTCCTGCACTTCCTCTATCACTTCCTTGATATCCGCCGCAGTTGCCCTGCCTGTATTAATGATAAAACCGCAATGTTTATTCGAAACCTGCGCACCGCCGATGCGGTATCCTCTCATACCGGCCTCCATAATCAGCTTGCCCGCGTAATATCCCTCCGGTCTCTTAAAAGTACTGCCTGCACTGGCATACTCTAAGGGCTGCTTACTTCTCCGCTGCTCTGCCAGCTCCTCCATCTTCGCGCCAATCTGCTCCGGATCGCCCTCCGCAAGCCGCAGCACAACCTCCAGCACAATATACGGTCTGTTCTTAATAATGCTGGTACGGTATCCGAACTCCATCGTATCATTATCCAGTGTCGTGATCTCTCCTTCCCGATCGATCACGCGGACTGTCTCTACCACCTGTTTCATTTCTCCGTCATACGCACCGGCGTTCATGACCGCACCACCGCCGATCGTTCCCGGTATGCCTGCCGCGAATTCCAGGCCCGTGAGCCCGTTCTCCTTAGCGGCCACCGCTACCTTGGCAAGCAGCGCACCCGCCTTCGCCGTGATACGTGTACCGTCCGTCCGGATCTGCTCCATCGGACCATCAAACTTAAGCACGATTCCCCGATATCCCTTATCTCCTACCAGCAGATTACTGCCGTTTCCTAAAATAAAGTAATCCTGCTCTATCTGATTCAGGTAAGGAATCAGTTTTACCAGCTCTTCCTCCTGCTGTATGGTAATAAAACATTCCGCCTCTCCGCCCACGCGGAAAGTGGTGTGCTGATTCATGGGTTCATGAAACAATATGCGCTCCCTCGGAATAAACGTTTTGATGTAATCATACATTGATGTGTTCAATCTCTATACCGTCCGTTTCGCAGATTTACTTCTTACTTATATATATTCCGGCAGACCGCCGGCCGCTACAGCCATACCGGTCTGCCTGTATTCTATTTTAGAATAATCCGATACCGTGTGAATTATGTATCGCTTAGTCCAATACCATCTTAGCCGCACCGTATATACCGGCATCATTGCCCAATGTAGCCAGCGCGAATTTTGTGTCCTTGCAGCCGTGGAACACCGTCTTGTCAAAAGCAGGTTTAATATAATCAAACAATACTTCCCCCGCCTTAGACACACCGCCGCCGATCACGAAGATCTCCGGATTAATAACCCCTGCAATTACCGCCAGCCCTTTGCCGAGATAATCACCGAACTGCTGTGCAACCTCAATGGCAAGCTCGTCCCCTGCTTTCACCGCATCAAATACGGTCTTCGCAGATACCTCACCCTGTCTGAGCACGCTGTCCTTATCACTTGCCTGCAGCTTCCGATTGGCAAGTCTGGTAATGCCCGTAGCGGAAGCATACTCTTCGAGGCAGCCGTAATTACCGCAGCCACATGCCTCTGACTCTTCATCCTCCACATGAATATGCCCGATCTCGCCACCGGATCCGGTAGCACCTGTCATGATCTTACCGTTAATGATGATTCCGCCGCCGACACCTGTTCCAAGCGTAACTGCCACCAGATTAGCGTAGCCTTGTCCGCCGCCTTTCCACATCTCGCCGAGCGCCGCTACATTCGCATCGTTGCCGCCCTCTACTCTCATGCCGCTTAAGAGGGTACTAAGCTCCAGCTTCAGGTTCATCTCATCCCATCCCAGGTTGACCGCTTTGTGAATAATCCCTGCGCCGTCCACCGGTCCCGGAGCGCCGACACCGACACCAGCCACATTGTCCTTTTCAATATTTTTCTCCGACATCTTATCCTGAATGCTCTGCGCGATGTCAGGCAGGATATTCGTCCCGCCGTTCTCGGTTCTGGTGGGAATCTCCCATTTATCCAGTACATTGCCGCTATTGTCAAAAAGTCCAAGCTTAACTGTCGTGCCGCCTATATCTACCCCAAATACATATTCTGCCATGATTACTCTTCCTCCTCTTCTCTACTCTTCCTCATCTCTCTTGCCAGCCAAAGATTTCTGTACACGTTTATACAGCTCCTGCGCCGCATTGTAACCCATCTTCTTCTGACGATGATTAACCGCCGCCGACTCACAGATAATCGCCAGATTACGCCCCGGTCTGATCGGTATGCTGTGGCAGACTACTTTATTACCCAGGTATTCCGTATATTCCTCCTCCAGTCCGAGACGGTCATATTCTTTCTCTTTATCCCAGTCTTCCAGTCTGATGACCAGATCAATATTCTGCGTGTCTTTGACGCTGGACGCGCCGAATAACGCCTTCACATCCACAATACCGATACCTCTCAGCTCGATAAAGTGTTTTGTAATATCGGGTGCGGAACCTACCAGCGTATCCTCGATTGGCAAGTCTGGTAATGCCCGTAGCGGAAGCATACTCTTCGAGGCAGCCGT
>CAMWXF010000093.1 GCA_947178115.1 uncultured Lachnospiraceae bacterium | reverse complement strand
GCGCAGGCGCTTGCCCTACAGGTTCCATTTCTCAGGGTTAATCACACACTAAAGCAAAATACAGAGAAGAAACGTCCTACGGCGGATCTTCCAATCATAAAGTTACTCTCAGGTACCATATATGTGCCTCAGAGTAACTTTTTTCGTAACTGTTCAGAACCCTGTTCTTCACAGTTACCTTTTTTCATATATGTTTTCCCTACGGTTTCTTTTTCCCTTTACCCAGTCTTTCCCTCGGCTTATGGCGGTCCCTAATCATTTCGTCAATCCTGCGGTAATGCTCTTCCTCCTGTTTCCAGCGTGCATCATCCCGCTCCTCCTGCATCCTGAATTGATAGTCCAGCTCTTTCAGTATGCTGTCCTTTACATCGGTGCATAATTCTTTATTTGCCGATTTGACTGCTTCCGTAATCATATGCTGTAATAAGTACTGCAGCCTTGCCGCTTTCCGTTCTCTCTCCGTATCGTTATTCTCATGCTGCTGTGATACTGTGCTACCTTCCTTCCCCGGCAATACCACCGCATAACGGTGCTCCGGCTCCGTATTTTTTTCCTCCGCATTCTCTTTCACAGATTCTTTGACCATATTCATCAATTTCTCCTCTCGGATTTCCGCCTTACTTTGCCATGACGTGCAATCCATATCACCCGTTATTTCTTTATTGCTCTTTCCTGCACCTTCTTGCGATTCCGATACTGCCTGCCCTTTTTGCTCCCCTCCCGATACGGGCGGAATTTTGAACAGAACGGTACGAATCGCCTTAAGCTGCAATCCCTGCTCTTTCAATAGTTTGATATGCTGCAGTTGTTTGATGTCCTGTTCCGTATAATATCGGTGCCCCATTTCATTGCGTTTGATAGGAAGCTTCAGCTCATCTTCCCAGTATCGCAGCACATGGCTCTCCACCTGCACCTTCTTAGCGGCCTCTGATATGTAGAAGATTGTTTTTTCTTCCATTCCGACTCCTCCTTTTTCTAAAATTGTACTTCACGCAGCTTAGAGATTCGCTTCGCGAACTCGAAACTCCGAAGTCATTTCCTATACAAAATAAAAAGAGACCTCCCACTTAGGATTGTCTCTTTTGTAAAAATTGCTCCTCATTCACTTATTATCTATTTTTGCAGATTTGCAAACTTTGTGAAATCCGGTAACCATACCAGCTCTACGGTGCCGATCGGACCGTTTCTCTGTTTTGCGATGATAATCTCCGCGATTCCTTTCTTCTCCGTGTCCTTATTATAGTAATCGTCTCTGTATATAAACATGACCACATCCGCATCCTGCTCAATTGCGCCTGACTCGCGCAGATCCGACAGCATCGGTCTGTGATCAGGTCTTTGCTCCACCGCACGGCTAAGCTGGGACAGTGCGATCACCGGCACATGCAGCTCTCTTGCCAGTGCCTTAAGGGAACGGGAGATATCGGATATCTCCTGCTGTCTGGAATCCGTAGACCTTCCGCTTCCGGACATCAACTGTAAATAGTCTATGATGATCATTTCCAGATTGTGCTCTAACTTATATTTGCGGCACTTGGAACGCATTTCTGAAATGCTGATACCGGGCGTATCGTCGATAATCAAATGTGACTTACCGATCACGCCGGCGCTCTCGATCAGCTTCTCCCACTCTGCATCGGACAGATTACCTGTCCTAAGATGCTGAGAGTCAACCTTAGATTCCATAGAAAAGAGTCGGTTGACCAACTGTTCCTTAGACATCTCCAAGCTGAAGATCGCCACCGTTTTATCCTGCTTAAAAGCCACATATTGGGCCACATTTAATACGAACGCTGTTTTTCCCATGGAAGGTCTTGCAGCCACCAGAATGAGGTCGGAAGGCTGCATACCGGCCGTTCTGTAATCCAGATCTAAGAATCCCGTCGCAACTCCGGTTACATTGCCCTTATTATGGGATGCCCTTTCTATGTGGTCCATGGCATTCATGACGATCTGTCTGATCGGAACAAACTCTCCCGTATTCCTGCGCTGCACGAGGTCAAAGACTCTTTTCTCCGTATCCGCAAGGATGTCTTCCAGACTGTCTTTACCAACATAACAGGTGTTAGCAATTTCTTCATTCAGCCGGATCAGTTTCCTGAGCGTGGCCTTCTCCGCCACAATATTGGCGTAATACTTTACATTCGCCGAAGTGGGCACCGCCGTAATTAAATCGCGGATAAATTCCAGGCTGCTCACCTCCGGCGGTACATCTTTCTCTTTCAGTCGATCCTGTAGCGTTACCAAATCTACCGGCTTACCCTCATCATTGAGTTCCACCATCGTATCAAAAAGCACGCCGTACTGTTTGTTATAGAAATCCTCTCCAAGCACGATCTCCGAGGCAACCACAATCGCCTCTCTGTCCATGATCATGGAACCGATGACAGACTGTTCCGCCTCTATGCTGTGGGGTAATATTCTTTTCAGGAGCGCTTCCTCCAATGTCTGCCACCTGCCTTAACTTCATACTTTCTTCCTGTGTTACTTAGCGCCTTCTTCCACTACTTTCACACGCAGTTTGCCGCTCACCTTGGGGTGAAGCTTCACGCTTACCTCATAGGCGCCTAATGCCTTGATTGCTTCCGGAAGCTGGATCTTCTTCTTATCCAGTTCCAAGGCACACTGTTCTTTCGCCGCCGCCGCGATCTCCTTGGAGGATACGGAACCGAAAGCCCGTCCGCCCTCACCGGACTTCATGGTAAGCACCACTTCCTTCGTCTCCAGCACCTTAGCCAGCTCCTGCGCTGCTTCAAGCTGCTCCTGTGCCACCTTATCCGCATTTGCTTTCTGTAATTTCAGATTATTCATATTAACGGAATTCGCTTCCACACCCAATTTCTTAGGCAGAACAAAGTTCCTCGCATATCCGTCGCTCACATTTACGATCTCGCCCTTTTTACCCAGCGATTTTACATCTTCCAATAAAATAACCTTCATGTCTATTCCCCGCTTTCTGTGTGCCCGTACGCTTCCGCGAAGTATACTCACACTTCTTATGCATCCAACTCGCCTTCTGCGATCATCGCATCCAGCGTTCTCTTAATGGTCACGATGCCTTCTTCTATCGTGCCGTTCTCCATCTGCGCGCCCGCCACATTCATGTGACCGCCGCCACCCATCCGTTCCATGATCACCTGTACGTTCACTTCGTCAATAGAACGCGCGCTGATATAGATAATGCCGTTATAGGGCGTCAGGATAAAGCTTGCTTTAATACCTTTGATATTTAACAATTCATTGGCTGCCTGTGCGCCCACCACAGTAGGACTCGCCACATCTTCGGCTGTACATACCGATATCGCATAAGATTTTCTGTAGATCTCCGCCTGACTGACAGCATCCGCTTTGGCCTTATACTCTGCTGCATCGTCACGAAACAGTTTCCGAACGCGGGTCACATCCGCACCGTTCCTGCGCAGAAATGCTGCCGCTTCAAAAGTTCTGACACCGGTCTTCGTCATAAAATTGTTCGTATCTATCATAATACCGGAATACATGCAGTCCGCTTCCTCCGGTCTCAACTTCAGATTATCGCCGATATACTGCAGAATCTCCGACACCATCTCACATGCGGAAGAGGCGTAGGCTTCAATATAGGAAAGCGTCGCATTTTCAATAACCTCTGATCCCTGTCTGTGATGATCCAGTACCACCACGGATTTACAACGTTTTAACAGCTCGGGGCATTCCGTGATACTGGGCTTATTGACATCCACCACTACCAGTACCGCATTGCTGCCGACCATCTCAAGCGCCCGCGCGTTATTGATAATCATATCCTCTTCATAACCACTGTTATCTAAAAATGTATCCACCATTGGCTGGAGGGCAGCGCCTACGTCATTTAACACGATATGCGCCTTCTTATTCAATACTTCGGCAACTCTATAGATACCCACGGATGCACCAAAGCTGTCCGCATCACCCATGCGGTGTCCCATAACAAAGATCTCATCCTTAACGGCGATGATTTCCTTAAGCGCATGTGCCTTGACTCTTGCCTTGACGCGGGTGCTCTTCTCCACCTGCTGGCTCTTGCCGCCATAGTATGCCACATTCTCAGGCATCTTGACCACGGCCTGATCGCCGCCGCGTCCCAGTGCAATATCAACTGCATTGCGCGCAAACTCATAGTTCTGTGTATAGCTTAATCCGTCCAGCCCCATGCCGATACTGATCGTAACCGCCATCTCATTACCGATATTGACCGTCTTGACCTCTTCCAGCAGATCAAACCGGTTCTCCTGCAGCTGAATCGCCGCTTCCTTACGCATGATAACGAAATACTTATCTTTCTCCAACTTCCTGCATATACCGTCCAAAGCCGCTATATATTTATTGACCTTACGATCTATCAATGCTATCAGCAAAGAACGCCTGACTTCCTCCACACTTTCCAATGCTTCGTCATAATTATCCAGATAAATAAGCATTACGGCTAATGACTGGTTATCGACCTCTTTCAAAGCAATTTTAAGTGCCGTCTCGTCAAACAAGTACAGCGCAATCAGATAGCCTTCATATCCCTTAGCATCTATAATATCGCTGTTCTCGGCCATCTCCTTAAGAGAGATCTTCTTCATCTTAGCGATATAATTGCCGGAATCATACTCTACATCAAACTCTACTTCATCCTCTTCATTCACGCCGGGCAGCTTGTCCTTCGTGATAGAAGGAAACAGTGACGTGACAGATTTACGGTATCCCTTATCCTGATGTACCATCTTCTCAAATGCGATATTTGTCCAGATAATCTTGCCACCGTCGTCTAACAGCGCATGGGGAAGTTCCAGATCCCGCAGAAGCCTTCTCTGAATCTGCCCGTACTGCGTTGCAAAGCTGACCAGCTCATTCATAATGATCGGCTTATTATAGAACATCATGGACAGAATAATGGCGATATAGAATATAATAAATCCGCTGAGTATCAGCCCCGCTCTGTAATCGATCATATAGATCAGGACATCCACAGCGATCAGTAAGAATCCCAGATATAAAGAAGACTGTAAGTATGACTTCAATCTTCCCTTTAATTTTACACTGTTTTTCATCATATCTTCTTCTCTTTATTTATTCCGAAGCATATCAATCATCTTCACAAAAAATCTGTATTTTCTTCCGATATACGCTTGCACACCATCATAAGTATAGCATTTTTTATTAATTCGTGCTACTCCAATATATAGAGCTTTTTCACTAAAAAATGACAGGATATGGTAGTTTTACAGTATTTAGAATCAAACTTTGTATCGTCAACAGAGAAATTACCATTCAAAAAAAGAGCCGTTGCTCCAGCAGATCATCTGTCTGCTTTCACAACGACCCCTCATTATTATTAATTAGTCCTGTACATAGGGCATAAGCGCTACGTGTCTTGCACGCTTGATCGCTACTGTCAGCGCACGCTGATGCTTCGCACAGTTTCCCGTGATTCTTCTGGGAAGGATCTTACCTCTCTCAGATACATATCTTTTCAGTTTGTTGGTATCCTTGTAATCGATTACATTATCTTTGCCACAGAAAACACATACCTTTTTTCTTCTGCGCATTCCGCCCTTTTTCTTAGGGAAATCCGGCTTGTCTGTTTTATTAAATGCCATGGTCTTTGCCTCCTTCTAAATTCAAACAATTAGTTGAACGGCAGTTCCTCATCGATTCCGTCAGGAATATTCATAAATCCGTCGCCGGCTGCAGCCGGTGCAGGTCTGTTTGCAGGAGCATATCCCCCGTCTCCGTTTCCGGCACTGTTCTTGCTCTCGGCAAATTCCTGTTCCTCTACCACGATATCTGTTGTATACACCTTAACGCCATCCTTGTTGGTATAACTGCCCGTCTGGATACGTCCCGTAATCGCAATCTTCGTTCCCTTGTGAAAATATTTCTCCGCGAACTCGCCTGCCCTGCCGAATGCAACACAGTTGATAAAATCTGCGGTCTGATCATCGTTATTACGATTAAATCTGCGGTCTACAGCCAGTGTATATCTAGCAACTGCCATAGCGTTGTCTCCCTGAGAATATCTTACCTCAGGATCTCTTGTCAAACGCCCCATAAGTATTACTTTGTTCATAAATACCTCTTTCTATTTCTCGTCTTGTCTTACGCACAGGTATCTGATGACATTATCCATAATACGGATACGGCTCTCGATCTCGGCCGGAACATTGCTCTCCGCTTCGAACTGGATAAAATAGTAGAAGGCTTCTTTCATTTTCTGTACTTCATAAGCCAGTCTCTTCTTACCCCAGTCATCCACGTTTGTAATCTGTCCGCCGAATCTTTCTACCAGAGCCTTAGCTTTCTCTAAAGTAGCGGCTCTTTCGTCATCTTCGATCTTTGCACTAACAACAACGGCTAACTCGTATTTGTTCATGCTTCTTTCCTCCTTTTGGTCTCTGGCCCCTTCTTTACAAAGGAGCAAGGATGATTGGCTTTACAGCCATATTAGTATATCACGGGTATTTATGATACCATAGAAACCCGCGAACTGCAAGTGTTTTTTATACAGGATCGGAAGCACTCTTCACATTCTTCACGTTTTTCTCCGCCTGCCTGCGCGGAATCATAATCTGATGGCCGCATCCCATACACTTCAATCTAAAATCCGCCCCGACGCGCAGCACCTCCCACTCCTTAGAACCGCAGGGATGCTGTTTCTTAAGCTGTAATATATCGCCTACCTTAATATCCATTACCAATATCCTTTCACACAGCATTCACTAAGGCTTGCCAACAACCAGCTCAGGGAGAAGTATATTCCGTAGAAGCCCCTTAAAAAGCGTTGGCGCTTAGCGAGGTATCTCACGAGCTTAGCGTCCACTACGCTTTTTACGGAGCGGAAGCGCGGCGCCGTAGGAATATACTTCTTCCTGAGCGTCACCTTGTCATATCCTAATCTAACTGCGAAAAGATCTCCCCGATACTCCCCTGCACGATCAGATTC
>CAMWXF010000092.1 GCA_947178115.1 uncultured Lachnospiraceae bacterium | reverse complement strand
ATGACACGATCTTTGACCGGACGAGATTTAAGGAAGATGAAGTCAAGAGCCGTCTCCACGAGACTGCCTACCTCAATCCGGAACTGACCATTATTTATGAGGATAAACGCAAAGAGGAAGTAGAGCATCAGGAGTATCATGAGCCCGAGGGAATCGTAGGTTTTATCAAGGATATGAACAAATCCAAGGAATCTATACATGATGTGATCTACTACAAGGGAGAGTCCGAAGGGATCACGGTGGAGGTCGCACTCCAGTATGTAAATGAATTCCATGAAAATGTTCTGGGTTTTTGCAATAACATATATAATGCCGAGGGTGGGACACATCTGACCGGCTTTAAGACCATGTTTACCAACGTGATCAATACATATGCAAGAGGATTGAACATTCTAAAGGAAAAGGATGTCAATTTCACCGGGGCCGATGTACGTAACGGCATGACTGCGGTGGTCTCCATTAAACATCCCGATCCGCGTTTTGAGGGACAGACTAAGACTAAGCTGGATAATCAGGATGCGGCGAAGATCGTGAGCAAGGTGACCGGAGATGAGATCGTCCGTTTCTTCGACCGTAATCTGGAAACATTAAAGAGTATTATCGGCTGTGCGGAGAAGGCGGCGAAGATTCGTAAGACGGAAGAAAAGGCAAAGACTAATCTGCTCAGCAAGCAAAAGTTTTCCTTCGACTCCAACGGTAAGCTTGCGAACTGTGAATCAAAGGAGGCCGCCAAGTGTGAGATTTTTATCGTAGAGGGTGATTCCGCCGGAGGCAGTGCCAAGATGGCGAGAAACCGTATGTTTCAGGCGATTCTGCCGATCCGCGGTAAGATTTTAAATGTGGAGAAAGCAAGTATTGACAAGATTTTGGCAAATGCCGAGATCAAGACGATGATCAATGCGTTTGGATGTGGATTCTCTGAAGGATACGGCAATGATTTTGATATCAGCAAGCTGCGCTACGATAAGATTATTATTATGGCGGATGCGGATGTAGACGGTGCCCATATTTCCACGCTTCTTCTGACATTGTTCTATCGGTTTATGCCTGAGCTGATCTATGAGGGACATGTTTATATTGCCATGCCGCCGCTGTATAAGGCCATGCCGTCTAAAGGAGAAGAGGAATACCTCTATGACGATAAGGCATTGGAGCGATACCGCAAGAAGCACAAGGGTCCTTTTACTTTACAGCGGTATAAAGGTCTTGGAGAGATGGATGCGCAGCAGCTTTGGGAGACGACGCTCGACCCTGACACAAGACTGCTTAAGCTGGTGGAGATCGAGGATGCCCGCATGGCTTCGGAGGTAACGGAACTTTTAATGGGGACTGAAGTACCGCCCCGCAAAGAATTTATATACCGGCATGCACAGGATGCAGAATTGGATGTCTAAAAAGGGAGCGGTCAATCGGTATGAGTATGAACGACAGAATTATTAAAACGGAATATTCCGAAGTAATGCAGAAATCTTATATAGACTATGCCATGAGCGTAATCATCGCCAGAGCGCTTCCGGATGTAAGGGAT
The DNA here is from genome assembly GCA_947178115.1 of uncultured Lachnospiraceae bacterium. GTDB lineage: Bacteria > Bacillota > Clostridia > Lachnospirales > Lachnospiraceae > UBA3282. Next base: position 5,424 of record CAMWXF010000092.1, on the reverse strand, counting down.
GGACTTAAACCGGTGCAGCGGCGGACGCTGTACGATATGTATGAGCTGGGGATACGCTTTGACAGACCGTATCGTAAATCGGCGCGTATCGTCGGCGATACTATGGGTAAATACCATCCTCACGGCGACAGTTCCATCTATGAGGCACTGGTGGTTATGGCGCAGGATTTCAAGAAAGGGCTTCCGCTCATTGACGGACATGGTAACTTCGGCAATATTGAGGGTGACGGTGCCGCTGCCATGCGTTATACGGAAGCGCGTCTGGAAAAGGTCACACAGGAAGCGTTTCTCGCTGATCTGGATAAAGATGTGGTTGACTTTCTCCCCAATTTTGACGAGACGGAGAAAGAGCCAAGCGTTCTTCCCGTCAAGATCCCCAATCTATTGGTCAACGGCTCGGAGGGTATTGCAGTCGGTATGGCGACCAGCACGCCACCGCATAATCTGGCGGAGGTGATCAATGCAACCAAAGCATATATGCTGGATGAGAACATTACCACGAGAGAGCTGATGCGCTATGTGAAGGGACCCGACTTTCCCACCGGCGGTATTGTGATCAATGAAAATGAATTATTAGATATCTATGAGACAGGAACGGGTAAGATCAAGATTCGCGGTAAGGTGGAGATCGAGAAGGCCAAGGGCGGTAAGACGAATCTGGTGATTACGGAGATTCCCTATACGATGATCGGTGCCAACATCGGCAAATTTCTGATGGATGTTGCGGCGCTGGCGGAGACGAAGAAGACGCAGGATATCGTAGATATCACGAACCAGTCTTCCAAAGAAGGTATCCGAATCGTTATCGAACTGCGTAAGGACGCGGACGTCGAGAATTTCAAAAATATGCTTTATAAGAAAACCCGCCTGGAAGATACTTTCGGTGTCAATATGCTTGCGATCGTTGACGGCAGACCGGAGACGATGGGTTTAAAGCAGATCATACAGGAGAGTGTGAAATTCCAGTATGAGGTGGCCACCAGAAAATATACCAATCTGCTACAGAAGGAATTGGAGCGCAAAGAGATTCAGGAAGGGCTGATCAAGGCCTGCAACGTGATTGATCTGATCATCGAGATTCTGCGCGGCTCTAAAGACAGGGCGATGGCCAAGGCCTGTCTGATCGAGGGTAAAATCGACGGGATCAAGTTTAAATCCAAGGAATCAAAGATCATGGCAACACAGTTGATGTTTTCGGAGAAGCAGGCGAACGCGATCCTGGATATGAGACTCTATAAACTGATCGGCTTAGAGATAGAAGCGCTTATCAACGAACACGAGGAGACGATGGCGAACATCTATCGTTATGAGGATATATTAGCCAGAAGAGATTCCATGGCGCAGGTTATCATTAATGAGCTGGATGAGATCAAGGAACAGTATAAGTCTCCCAGAAAAACCCAGATCACCACGGAGAGCGAGGCCGTCTATGTGGAGAAAAAGGTCGAAGAGATGGATATCGTCTTCCTTATGGACCGTTTCGGTTATGCCAGAACAATAGATGTCGCCACTTATGAACGGAATAAGGAAGCGGCAGACAGTGAGAACAAATATGCTTTTGTCTGTAAAAATACGGGCAAGGTATGTCTGTTTACCAACACCGGACAGCTCCACACGCTGAAAATGATGGATCTGCCAATGGGCAAATTCAGGGATAAGGGAGTGCCGGTCGACAATGTCAGCAACTATGATTCCTCCAAGGAGAATATCATATATGCTGCGAGTCAGAGTGATTTAAATCTTTATCGTGTGATCTTCGCAACGAAGCAGGCGATGCTTAAAATAGTGGATGGCGGAGAGTTTGACGTAGCGAAGCGAACAGTGGCGGCTACGAAGTTGACGGAGGGCGATGAGGTTATAAGCGTTGTGACGTTTACAGAGCAGCGCAATATTGTGCTACAGTCCGCGGAAGGATATTTCCTACGTTTCCCGGTGGAAGAGATTCCGGAGAAGAAGAAGGGGGCCATCGGTGTGCGGGGCATGAAGCTGGGAGCAAAGGACAGTCTGGAAGCCGTGTACTATACGCGTAATGCAGTGGAACAGAGCATAGAATACGGCGGCAAGGAGCTGGAGCTGAACAAATTGAAATTGGGCAAGCGCGACAGCAAAGGCGTAAAGGTAAGAGTTTAGAAAGGGAATATCTGCAATATGAGAGTGATAGCGGGAACAGCAAGAAGCTTACGGCTGAAAACGCCGGAGGATATGGGCACCAGACCTACCACGGATCGGATCAAAGAAACGCTTTTTAATATGCTGCAGCCGTATCTTGCGGACGCTGTCTTTATCGATCTGTACAGCGGCAGCGGCGGGATTGGGATTGAGGCGCTCAGCAGAGGCGCAAGACATGCCTATTTTGTGGAGAATAACAGAAACGCAATTGCCTGTATTACGGAGAATCTTCAGTTTACAAGACTCATGGATCGGGCAACTATCTTAAAACAGGATGTCCTAAGCGCCTTGTCGGGAATTCACGAGAAGGAGGCGGATGTGATTTTCATGGACCCGCCTTATAACTGCGGACATGAAAAACAGGTACTTCAGGTTTTGGCAGGCACTCCTTATGTGACGGAGAATACACTGATTGTCACAGAGGCATCACTTGAAACGGATTTTACCTATCTTGAACAATTGGGACTTGGCATTACGAAGGAAAAATGCTATAAGACTAACAAACATATTTTCTGCCGGAAGGCGTAAATTGCCATATTTTTGTAAAAAAATACATAAATTGAAAAATAAGTAAAGACATTTTCGCAAAATTGTTTTATTATGTATACAAAGACTCTTCTTTTTTTCGAGTTTGCGGAGATGCGCAGCATCTCATGAGCAATATCTCGCAATCGAACTTGTTCGTTTGTTAATGTTGCGAAGCAAATTTACTTTTTAGAAAGGCATATAACTGTTTTATGAGTGCAGCAATCTATCCGGGAAGTTTTGATCCGGTGACATACGGACATTTAGATATTATCAAGCGTGCGGCCGAAATTTTTGACGAATTGACGGTCAGTGTGCTAAATAATAAAACAAAGACTCCATTGTTTTCTGTGGAAGAACGTGTTAAGATGTTAGAAGAGGCGACGAAGGATATCCCAAATGTAAAGATAGATTCCTTCAGTGGTCTGTTGATTGATTATGCAAGAGAACAGAACATACATGTTGCGATCAGAGGATTACGTGCTTTTACGGATTTCGAGTATGAACTTCAGATCGCACAGACTAACAGGAAGTTCTCCGGCGGAGATCTTGACACGATGTTTTTAACGACCAGTTTGGAGTACGCGTATCTGAGTTCTTCGACGGTTAAGGAGATTGCCAGCTTCAATGGCGATATTTCCCAGTGTGTACCGGAGTTTGTCGGCAAATTAATCTATGAAAAATATGGGCATAACAGGTAGGAGTAAAGATGAGCAGTAGAATCGAACAACTTATCGACGAAATTGAAGACTATATTGACAGCTGTAAATATCAGCCTCTATCCAAAACAAATATTATTGTCAATAAGGAAGAAATTGATGAGCTTCTGCGCGAACTTCGCATGAAGACGCCGGATGAGATCAAGCGATATCAGAAGATTATTTCCAATAAGGAAGCCATTTTGAATGATGCGCGTTCCAAGGCGGAGGCACTCATTAAAGACGCAACCGTACAGACTACGGAATTGATCAATGAGCATGAGATCATGCAGCAGGCTTATGCACAGGCGAATGAAGTAGTTCGCATGGCGACCATGCAGGCGCAGGATATTCTTAACACCGCTACTGCGGAAGCCAATGGGGTTCGTACATCTGCCATGCAGTATCTGGACGATATGCTGGCCAATCTGGAGAGTGCCATGACGGCGACTTTGGCGACAACGACGGAACATTATGAGAGTTTTTATAACACGATTAACGGGTATAATGAGACCGTGAAGGCGAATCGTGCGGAACTGCGTCCGGTGCAGGTAGAGCAGATGCTGAAAGAGGCAGAAGGCGAATCGGAGCCTGTGAAGCTGGATCTGATGTAATACGGCATGGTGATAAATATACCGATATAAGATGAAGTATGTGAGCCGGTTTCCTGGGAAGCCGGCTTCTATATTATGTGCAGGGGAGTATAGGGAAATCAGTCGTTGTGCGGCGTGTACCCTGCATAGCATGCAGGAGAAGACAGCGCTTCTCTACTTGATTAAAGAAATAAGACGAGGTGGAACAGTTTGAAATGCTGTAATATCGCGATTATGAGTAAGATTTATAAATGGGTAAGTTATCGTTTCCTGATAACAATGTTATTTGTCTGCGCAGGATTATTTCTGCCGTTGGGGAAATGTGCCGCGCATGCGGAAGAAATTGCTGCCGGGACGACAGAATCCGGAGCCGAAGGCGGTATGAGAGATGAAGCGCAGGATGAATTTTCAGAAGTCGAACAGGAACCGATCGTGATCGTCATAGATCCGGGACACGGCGGGAAGAATCTGGGCGGTGAGTACGAGGATTATACCGAAAAAGAAATGACGATCGTTGTGGCAAATGCCATGAAAGAGGAACTGGAAAAGTATGAGGGTATCACCGTTTACCTTACAAGAAACGGTGATCAGGAGCTGGATTTGGAGGAACGCTGTGAATTTGCCAAGAGCGTAGACGCTGATTTTATATTCTGTCTGCATTTTAATCTGTCGGCATATCACACGCTGTTCGGCGCGGAATGCTGGGTGTCGGCATTTGGTGAGAACTACAGCAAAGGATACAGCTTTGCCAGTGTGGAGATCGATATGCTGCAGGATATGGGACTCTACTCCCGAGGTATTAAGACCAGGCTGAATGATAAGGGGACTGATTATTACGGTATCATCCGTCATGCCACGGAGCGTGATATTCCCTGTGTTCTCATTGAACACTGTCATTTGGATCAGGAGAACGATAAACCCTTCTATGACCATAATGAGAAGCTGCAGGATTTCGGAAGGCTGGATGCCACGGCTGTGGCCAAATATTTCAGACTTCGATCAGAGATATTAGGAGTAGATTACAGTAATTATGAGAATGTGCATGTAGATGTACCTACTCATGTGGTCGCGCCTGATCGAACCGAGCCGGATATTTGTATGATCGAAGTGACGGATCAGAACACGGAGACCGGTGAGGTGACGGTTCAGGTATCTGCAGCGGATTATGACAGCGGTATGCTGTATTATACTTACAGCTATGACAACGGGGAACATTTTTCACAGTTACAGCGCTGGCCGGATAAAAGCAGGGACACTTTCAGTTTTACCCTGCAGGTTCCACCCCGTGTTATGCCGCAGATCATAGTCAACGGATACAACGGATTTGACTTATATACCGCCAGCAACATGATTTCTCTGCCCTCCATGGATTATGAGACTGAGGAAGAGATTGCGGCAAAACAAATGGCGCAGAGAGCGCTTGAGAGCATATCCAAGAC
>CAMWXF010000091.1 GCA_947178115.1 uncultured Lachnospiraceae bacterium | reverse complement strand
CCTCTTTTATCGTAAGGTCCTGTAAAAAAGGAGCGTTGGCATAAAAGCAGCCCTTGTCCACGCTTTCGATGATGCTATTGTTCTCATCGAAATAGTTGATAGCCATTTCACTATCAGAAAGCAAATAGGCAGCATTCGTGAAATTATCAAGTTTCTTTCCGTTATGCCTGAAATACTTTGAGCTGGATACACACAGCCAATGCTCGGTCCTTATCTCCTTGACACAGGCAAGCTCCCCAATCTTTTCCTCGAGATCGTTTTCCTCGCTAGTCAGCACGTTAACGATGACATCGGGGACATCCGCCGCATCGAAATAATGCTCGATACCTCCAGTCACAGCTATGATGTTGTTCAATGCCGCCGCTGCAAACATCGAGCATAAAATGACAAACAGCAGCAGAATGATGTTCATGGTCTTTTTGCGTTTCAGGTCTTTTTTCAAAATCCTCCAGAACATAGTGTATACCTCTTTTCCTGCGTTTTATTTTCTCCATTTTCTGAGCATAACATAGAAATTCTTAACAAGTCTTTAACTTTTGACAGTACATAAAAAAGCAACCACCTAGTCACCTAAATGATTGCATGCAAATCCAAATTTATTAAGTTTCTTTTGCTAAAACTTCATTCTATCTAATATCTCCTCTTATCCTTCAACTCCTGATACAGCACCTTATAATTCTCATACCGCACCGTGCTGATCTTCCCCTCCGCCACGGCTTCCTTGACGCCGCAGGACGGTTCGCTGATATGGGCACAGCCGCTGAACTTGCAATAGGGTTCATACTGCATGAATTCCGGGTAATACTGTCCCAGCTCCTCTTTCGTGATCTCGGAAATATCGAGGGACGTAAATCCGGGTGTATCCATAATATAAGTTTCCTCACCCAGCGCTATGATCTCCGAGTGTCTTGTGGTGTGTTTTCCTCTTTCTATCTTGGTACTGATCTCCCCGGTCTCCATGTTGGCTTTCGGCGCCAGCCTGTTGATCAGTGAGGATTTGCCTACCCCGCTTGGTCCCGCCACAGTGGTGGTCTTGCCGCTCAACAGTTCTTTTACCTGTTCTAATCCTTCATTCTCCAGCGCACTGATAAACAGGACATGATATCCGCATGTTTCATAAGACTGCCTGAGTGCTTCCTTCTCCTGTGCGGAGGCTATGTCCTGCTTGTTAAAGCATATGATGGTGGGCAGATTCTGCCGCTCCATGCGGATGAGAAATCTGTCCAGAAGATTAAAATTAGGATTCGGCTTCACAATGGCAAAAATTATCATTGCCTGATCCACGTTAGCGACCGCCGGGCGGATCAGGGCGCTTCGTCTGGGAAGAATCTCACTGATGTTACCCAGCCTCTCACCTTCATCCAATACATCCATAACCACATCGTCACCCACAAGCGGCTTTACATGATCTTTTCTGAAAATCCCTTTAGCCTTACATTCATAGGTCCCGTGTCCTTCCACATAGACATAATAGAATCCCGCGATCCCTTTAATGATCTTCCCCTGCATGAACCTCTTCCTATTCCTGTGTAAACTGAATCTCTCTTGTCACCGTTTTCTCTTCGGAAACGGGATTCGTCGTCACTGTCTCTCCCGTCTCGGGATCGGTTGTGGTCGTTCCCTCCCTCTCCGCCGTAAAATGAAAGGTAATCACACCGCTTGGCGATTTGATTCCCGTGTAATTAACCGCTACCGGAAAGGAAGATGTCTGCGTACTTAAAAGCTGTGTACCATCCACTGTAGTGACTGTAACGTTGACGGACATCCCGGTCCGATAATCCGGATCTTCCGTCGGCGCGGTAATGCCTTCAGAATACCGATAGGTTACATCGGAAGGGCCGATACTTATTTTCAAATCAATGGGCGTTCCGGCATCCACATAGGAGCCCACCGAATAACTCTGATAACATACTTTATCTGTCAGCGAAACATCTTCATTGTTGACCTGGGAGATTGTTCCTACTGCCAGACCGCTCTCATTCAGACTCACCGTGGCATCCATTTCCGTCATACCGATCACATCGGGCACTCTGACCTTACTCTCCTCCGCGCCCTGACTGACACGGATCGTGATGGAAGAGCCCGACGGTGCCTTCGTATCCGCCTCCGGTGACTGGGAAATTACATATCCGCTCTCCACCTGCGCGTCATAACTCTCTGTCACATTAACCACGAATCCCGCCTGTTCAAGAATGGACGTTGCCTCCGATCTGGACTTGCCGGTTACCGCGGGAACTTCTACCCCGTCGGTTCCCTGCGCCACGGTCATCACGATCACCGTATTCTTACTGATCATATTGCCCGGTGCCACACTTGTAAGACCGTCCTGCGAAGCGGCCCGCAGAACTGTGCCTACTTCATAGGCGCTGTTCTCCTCATATTTAATCTCCGGTGTCAGTCCCAGCTCCAACAGAGCGCGCTTGGCGTCCTCCACATTCATGCCGACTACCTGAATCATCGCTACCTGCTCTACTTCTTCCTGTGACTCCTTATCATCCTCGGAAGCGCCGAACTGGAACACACCCACGGCTCTTCCCACGAGGAAGATCACGATACAGCCGATCAGAAGTGCCGCCACTACTGCAAGAATCGTGGTGATTTTCTCCATCTTGGGATCATAATCATCCTCGTCCTCATCCCAGTCCTCGTCTTCTTCCTCATCGTCCTCTTCTTCATAATAGCGCTCACTGTCTTTCTTCAGTCTCATTGCCTCATCCATGGAGTCTCTTCTGTCAGACTGTCTCTTGATCTGCGCCATATCCCTGTCCGTAATCATTCTGGTGGAAGCTTCCTCATCCGGATCAACCACCTTGACAAAATCCTCATCGGGATTGATCAGCGACTGCTTTAAATCCGCAACAAGCTCCGCCATGGACTGATATCTTCTGTCCGGGCTCTTCTGGCAGCATTTGCATACGATCTGCTCCACACTGATCGGAATCTCCGACACGTAGTCTCTCGGAGAAGGCATTTCTTCCTGTATATGTTTGATTGCGATCGCTACCGTAGTCTCCCCGTTGAAAGGCACTCTGCCCGTGAGCATCTCAAACATCGTGATACCCAGGGAATAAATATCGCTCTTCTCGTCACTGTAACCGCCCCTTGCCTGTTCCGGGGAAGTATAGTGCACCGAGCCCATGACATTAGAGGTGATGGTGTTACTGGTAGCCGCCTTGGCTATACCGAAATCCGTCACCTTAACTTTGCCTTCTTTAGAAATAATAATGTTCTGCGGCTTGATATCTCGATGAATAATATGATTATTATGCGCCGCCTCGATGCCCATGGACACCTGAATCGCGATACTGATTGCCTCTTTGACGGACAATCTCGCCTTCTTCTCGATATATTTCTTTAATGTGATACCATCTACCAGTTCCATTACGATATAGTGGATACCACCCTCTTCTCCGACATCATACACATTGACGATATTCGGGTGCATGAGTCCTGCCGCCGCCTGTGCCTCGATTCTGAATTTGGATACAAAATTCGCATTCTCGCCGAACTCCTGCTTCAACACCTTAACCGCAACAAACCGGTTCAGCTTATGATCTTTTGCTTTATATACATCTGACATACCGCCGGTGCCGATCTTTTCTAAGATCTCGTATCGGTCGCCTATCATCATTCCTATCTTAATCATGTTTCACCTCGTCTGCTAACGGTTCAATAACAATCACGGAAATATTATCTTTACCGCCGTTGTGGTTGGCTGTTCTCACCAATTCTTCTACCTTGTCCTTAAGACTTCCGTCCCCTGTCAGAATCTGATGTATCGTCTCGTCTTCCACCATATTCGTCAACCCATCGGAACAAAGCAAAACCTTGTCGCCCGCCTGCAGTTCCAGATCAAAAAAATCTGCCTCTACATAATCTCTGGCGCCGATCGCCCTGGTAATAATATTTTTATCCGGATGATTTCTGGCGGTTGCCCTGTCTATGCCGCCCATCCTCACCATCTCTTCCACCAGTGAATGATCCTGCGTGATCTGTTCTATCCTGTCGCCTACAACATAGAGCCTGCTGTCTCCTACATTGGCCACCTCCAGATATCTTCCCATACAGGTTGCCACCACCATCGTAGTGCCCATGCCGTTATATGCCGCCTCATGACTTGCCAGCTCACGTATGCGTGTATTTGCCTTCCCAATGGCTCTGTCCAGAATCCTGACAGGATTTTTTTCAAAAGAAATACCTATCTCCTCCACTACAGTCTCCACCGCATAGCGGGAAGCGTAATCCCCGGCATTGTGTCCGCCCATACCGTCCGCTACAATAAACACATTAGGCAGATTACCGATGGGAGTCTCTGACAGATAGATAAAATCCTGATTCACTTGTCTTTTCTGTCCGATATCCGTTATCGCATAGGACCTAAGCACCGTATCTTCCTCCGTTTGCCATAATTTACTCTTTCGGTTCCGACTTCATGTATCTGCGCCTCAACTGACCGCACGCACCGTCGATATCCCGACCCATTTCCCTTCTAATAGTAACATTAATTCCATTTTTTTCAAGTTTATTTTTGAACGCATTCACCGCACACCGCTCAGACTGCCTGTAATCACGCTCCTTGATCGGGTTGACGGGAATCAGATTCACATGGATACCCCGCCTGCCGATCAGGTTCGTAAGCTGTCTCGCATCCTCATCCGTATCGTTCACTCCCTTTACCAGACTGTACTCAAATGTGATCCGTCTGCCCGTCTGTTCAAAATAGTAATCGCACGCCCCGATCAGTTCCCGTAAGGAATACTGATTGGCAATGGGCATAAGCTGCCTGCGTTTGTCATCCGTCGCCGCATGCAGGGACAGAGCCAGCGTGATCTGCAGTCGTCTGTCAGCGAGCTGTCTCATCCGCGGCACGATTCCGCAGGTGGACACGGTAACGTTCCTCTGGCTGATATGCAGTCCGTTCTCGTCCGTCAGAAGCGCGATGAACCGCAGCAGATTATCATAATTATCCATCGGCTCCCCGCTTCCCATGACCACCACGTTAGAAACCCGCTCTCCGGTCTGTCTGGTAATCGCATAGATCTGGTCGAGCATCTCCGAAGGCAGGAGATTCCGCTCCAGCCCGTCCAACGTGGATGCGCAGAATCGGCAGCCCATACGGCACCCTACCTGTGAGGAAATACAGACGGAATTGCCGTGCTGATAACGCATAAAGACACTCTCCACCGTATTGCCATCCGCCAGTTCAAACAGATACTTTCTCGTGCCGTCTGACTTTGATTCCTGCACACGGCATATTTGCAGCGTCGTATAGTCATAGCGTTCCCTGCACTTATCCGCCAGCGCCTTAGGGATATTCGTCATTTTCTCATACCCTGCGGCCTGTTTCTTATGCATCCACTCATACATCTGACTAGCCCGAAAAGATTTCTCGTCCATGGCCTCCATCTCTTCCTTAAGCTGATCTAAGGTGAATGACTTGATATCTCTATTGTTCCCTGTTTCCATGATATCTATCTCTCTTTGTAACTGTTCAGTAAATGCTTCGACCTATACTGAATAGTTACCTCTGTTTCATCTTTCTTCTCTGTATCCTGCGCAGCTTGGCTAAGAAGAACCCGTCGGTTCCGTGTATGCCGGGCAGAAGCTGTACATATCCTCTGTCCGCTTCCTCCCGAAGCTCTTCCGGCAATTCCTGCGCCATGCTCACCGGCTCCATATCATATGTCCGGCAGATCCAGTCTGCCATCGCTTCATTTTCCGCCGGATTCATGGTACACGTGCTGTACATCATGACTCCCTCCGGTTTCAGATACCGCACCGCATTGTCTATGATTTCCCGCTGCAAAGCAACGACTTCCTCCATGGACTGTCTGGTCACGCGATACTTAATATCCTGCTTCTTGCCGATCACGCCCAGCCCGGAACAGGGCACATCCGCGATAAGAACATCCGCCTGCCCGATCAGCGTCTCGTCGGTGATCCGTGCATCCCGCACCCTGACAGACACATTGTCCATGCCCATTCTGTCTCTGTTCTCTTCGATCTTAGCGGCCTTAAACTCCGTCACATCACAGGCGATCACCTGTCCGGTTCCCATAAGCTTGGCCGCCGCATGCAATGCCTTTCCTCCGGGTGCCGCACAGACATCAATGATCGTGTCTCCCTGTCTGATTCCCGCGGCTTCCACCACCAGCATGGAACTGACATCCTGTACCGCGAAAGCGCCTTCCCGATATCCGGCAAGGCTACGGATACCATCCGTTTTCTGAACCGTCACGGCGTAGGGTAGATAGGGATGCCTGTGTACCTGTACCCCGCTTTGCTGCCACGCTGCCATCAGCGCATCCCGCTCTTTCTCATTGAGAGCCTCCTGTATTCTGACACTGACTGCCCCTCTTTGCAGGAAAGCCGCCAGAACAGCCTCGCAACGTTCTTCCCCGTATGCGGCGCAGAAATGCTCTGTCAGCCACCGCGGCATGGAATAACAGACCGACAGATATTCCAGGTAATCCGTCTGTTTATCCGGATAGGGAATCTGTTCTTTTCCCCTCGCAACCGCACGCAGCACACCGTTGACATATCCCTGCAGTGACCGGAACCCTCGCTTCTTCGCCAGCTTCACCGCCTCGTTGCACACCGCCGCGTCAGGTATATTTTCCATGAAAAGAATCTGATACACACTCATGCGCAGCAACTCTCTGATAAACGGTTTCATCTTCTTCACCGGTACCTTGGAAAAACGATCAAGCACATAATCGATCTGAATCCTGCGCTCGATCGTCCCCTCGCTCACCCTTTTGATGAAGGCCTTCTCTCTGGCATCAAGATAATCATGCTTCTCTAAGACCGCCGCGATCAGTATATTGCTGTATTCACTTTCTTTAGACAGTTCCAGTAATATATCCAGAACTACTTCCCGTCCGTTGACCTCTGCCATATCACGGCACCTCTCTACCCTGATTTTTCAATCTAGTCTCTGCGCCTGTTATTGCCAAACAGCAGAATCAGTCT
>CAMWXF010000090.1 GCA_947178115.1 uncultured Lachnospiraceae bacterium | reverse complement strand
TGCTGCATGACTGCGGCAAGTACATCAGTCTGGTGAATCTGGGGGAATGTTCCTACAATATTATTATGTCTACGGAGATCATCGGACTGTCCCATGTGGAGCGGGAGATCGTAGCCAATGTGGTCAAATATAACCACATGGACTTCGATTACTATGAAGCGACGGGCAGGGACGGTTCTCTTGACAAGAAGGATTATCTGACGATCGCCAAGCTGACGGCGATTCTTAAGATTGCAAACGGGCTGGACCGGAGTCATAAGCAGAAATTTAAGAATGTTAAAACCGCGCTCAAAGACGAGCAGCTGATCATCACGGTGGACGCTTCTTTGGACATCACATTGGAAAAAGGGCTGTTTACAAAGCGCGCGGAGTTTTTTGAAGAGGTATACAGTGTGCGGCCGGTGATCAGGCAGAAGAGCTGAGTGGTTGGTATATTCCCGATCGTTAAGCGCGGCGGGAAGAAGAGAGATAGCAGAAAAGAGGGACGAGATGGACTTTTCAAATGTGGAATATTATACGAACAGAGAGCTGAGCTGGCTGCTCTTTGACAAGAGAGTCCTGGGCGAGGCAAAGGATAAGAAAAATCCGCTCTTTGAGCGGTTGAAATTCTTAAGTATCACGGCGTCTAATCTGGATGAATTCTTTATGGTAAGGGTGGCCTCATTGAAGGATATGGTAAACGCCGGATATAAGAAGAAGGATATCGCGGGTATGACGGCGGCGGAGCAGATTAAGAAGGTGAATGAAGAGACCCATGCGCTGGTGGAACAGCAGTATGCCATTTATAACAGAGCCCTGATTCCTCAGCTTTCCGAGAACGGGCTGCATATCGTCAGGCATCACGAAGATCTGAGTAAAGAAGATGGCGCCTATGTGGACCGGTACTTCGCGGATAACATCTATCCGGTGCTGACGCCGATGGCTGTGGATTCTTCCAGACCTTTTCCGCTGATCAGGAATAAATCCCTGAATCTGGGGGCGTTGATGAAGAAGAAGAACGGCGAGGGCGAACTGGAATTTGCTACCGTGCAGGTGCCGAGCGTCCTGTCCCGTATCGTGACGATTCCTTCCGGAGAGGGGACGAAGATTATTCTGCTGGAAGAAGTGATCGAGCGCAATATCCATAAACTGTTCCTCAATTATGATATCGTCTGTAGCTATCCTTTCCGAATCATGAGAAATGCGGATCTGACGATCGAGGAGGAGGAAGCGGAAGATCTTCTGCAGGAGATCGAAAAGCAGCTTAAGAAAAGGCAGTGGGGTCAGGTCATCCGTCTGGAAGTGGAGGAAGGCATTGACGACAGACTGTTAAAGCTGATCCGGGATGAGCTTCAGATCGAGCAGGGAGACATCTATGCCATCAGCGGACCGCTGGATCTGACCTTCCTTATGAAAATGTATGGCCTGGAAGGTTTTGACCATCTGAAAGAACGGAGCTATTTAAAACCCCAGCCGGTGCCGGAGTTTGATGCGGAGACGGACGTGTTCGCGAAGATCAGGGAGGGCGATATTCTGATGCACCACCCTTACCAGACATTTGAGCCGGTGGTGAATTTTATCAGGCAGGCAGCGAAGGACCCCGATGTGCTGGCGATCAAGCAGACGCTCTACCGTGTCAGCGGTAACTCGCCCATCGTTGCGGCGCTGGAACAGGCGGCGGACAACGGCAAACAGGTGTCCGTGCTGGTGGAACTAAAGGCACGTTTCGATGAGGAAAACAATATTGTCTGGGCGAAGAAGCTGGAGAAAGCGGGCTGCCATGTTATCTACGGTCTGGTAGGTCTAAAGACCCACAGCAAGATCACGCTGGTGGTCAGGAGAGAGGAAAACGGAATACGCAGATACGTTCATCTGGGAACGGGAAACTATAATGATTCTACGGCGAAGCTGTATACGGATATCGGACTGTTTACCTGTTCGGAGGCGATAGGAGAGGATGCCACGGCCGTATTTAACATGCTGTCCGGTTATTCCGAGCCGAGAAACTGGAACAGGCTGTCCTTAGCGCCGCTCTGGCTGAAGGACCGGTTCTTACACTTGATCGACCGAGAAAAAGCCTATGCCGAACAGGGCAGGCTGGCGCGCATTATCGTCAAGATGAACTCACTGTGTGATAAAGATATTATTATGGCTTTGTATGCTGCCAGTGCGGCGGGTGTGAAGATCGATCTGATTATCCGCGGTATCTGCTGTCTGAAAGTCGGAATCCCCGGCGTGAGCGAGAATATCACGGTGCGCTCTATTGTAGGCAATTATCTGGAACATGCGAGAATCTTTTATTTTGAAAATGACGGTAAGCCGGAGTATTACTGCGCCAGCGCGGATTGGATGCCCAGAAATCTGGAAAGACGGGTGGAGATTCTGTTCCCGGTGGAGAAGCCGCAGCTACAAGAGAAGCTTCGTCATATATTGGAATGCCAGCTGCGGGATACCGTGAAGGCGTCGATTCTGCAGCCTGACGGCAGTTATGAGAAGGCGGGCAGACGCGGCAGGGAAGAGTTTAATGCACAGCTTACCTTCTGCCTGGAGGCCAGAGAGATCGCCAGGGCGGAGAAGAATATGGAGAATAAGCGCGTCTTTATTCCGGAAATGCACCATGGAGATGAGTAGGGATTATGAAAATATATTTAGCGTCGGCATCGCCCAGACGGAAAGAGCTGCTTAAGCAGGTGGGAATTTCCTTTAAGACAATGCCGAGTACGGTGGAGGAAAAGATTACAAAGACGGAGCCGCAGGAAGTTGTGGAGGAGCTGTCCTATCAGAAGGCGGTGGATGTCTGCAGCAGACTGACAGAGGAGAACAGAGAAGATTTCGTCGTGATCGGAGCGGACACGGTGGTGTCCTGCTGGGGCGAGATCTTAGGAAAGCCTAAGGATAAAGAAGACGCCGTCCGAATGTTAAATAAGCTGCAGGGCGGCAGCCATCAGGTGTACACCGGCGTGACGCTAGCATGGAAATACAAGGATATGTCCGCCATGTATGCCACATTCAGCGAATGCACGGACGTGACCATGTATACCATGAGCGAGGAAGAAATCAAACGGTATGTGGACAGCGGTGAGCCGATGGATAAGGCGGGCGCCTACGCGATACAGGGATTATGTGCCGCATATATACAGGGAATCTGCGGGGATTACAATAATGTAGTGGGGCTGCCCGTGGGGAGAGTATGTCAGGAACTTAAGAAGCGCGGGTTAATCTGAAAGGAGAGAGGGTTATGTTTGACGAGAAAGTATTACAGTGTTTTCTGGATCATCAGTCGCAGCTCTATCCGGAGCCGGTGGCGGAAACATTAGAGGGTGCGGAGAGTTTTCTGGAAGAATGCATGGCGGTAGTCGTGGATTCCGTGAAGGAAGTGTGGGAGTTCTTCGAGGAAGAGGGCGTGGATATGGAAGGCGCCGATGAGGAAGGAATCCTGGAAGCCGACGAGGTGTTTGAAGTCGGCGACGGCAGATATCTGATCGTAGAGGGATAAGTTCGATTGATTACAGCAATTTTCGCATCAGGGCAGACAGTCCGTCCTTGTCATTGTCTAAATCCGTCACGATATCGGCGGCCTGTTTGACTTTGTCGGTGGCGTTGGCCATGGCGATGCCGCATCCGGCGGCTTCCAGCATGGAGATATCATTGTCGGCATCTCCTGCTGCATAGGCATCCGAGAGCGGTACGCCGAAATGATCGCATACGAAGCGGACGGCATTGCCCTTGCCTGCGGTATGCTCAAAAAGCTCCAGATACATATCACTGGAATAGATGGACTGAATCTTACCATCAGCCCAGTCAGCGATGCTACGGCGGAAAGATTCCAGTTTATCGAAATCATCGAGACTGATGGCAAGCATCTTGTAGGGAGCTTCAGTCAGCGCATCCGTCAGATTCGGCGAGACGATAAACGGCAGATGGATCCGTCTGCGGTAAAAAGTGATTTCGCGGTCCTCTGCGGGCGTGACAATGGCATCTTCACGATAGGTCTGGATGTGCAGATCATATCGGGCAGCCTGCTCCTGCAGATAAGACACGTACGGCAGAGGGAGCCGTTTTTCCATGATGGTCGTGCTGCTGTCGCAGTCGTATACTTGTGTGCCGTTGCTGCAGATCAGCAGAATGCCGTTCTGTGTGAGACCGGCATTATTTTTTACCTCAAGGACACTGTCTTTCGGACGTCCGGAGGACAGGATCAGCTTATTGCCCGCTGCGAGAAAATCGTCTAAGAAAGCTTTCGTTATTTCGGATACCTGACTGTCATTATTTAAGAGTGTTCCGTCTAAGTCGGTAAATAGAAGTTTCATGGTGTAGGGAAATATCCTTTCTTTCTGCCACAAATTGAGCTTCGTTCAATCCCGGGCTTCGTTTGCGCGATTTGCCGACATCCTTTTCTTGATATTATCTAGGAATTCTTCCGGTACGAATAATTTGCCGTATCCGACACCGAGATCGAGCTTCGGTTTGTTAGCGCCGTGGAAGTCGGAACCGCCGCTTAAGAGCAGATCATACTTAGAGGCCAGCCTGAGCATATCCCGCTCATCTTGTCCGGTGTATGTGCTGTAGAGCGCCTCGATTCCCATGAGACCCGCATCTTTTAAGGAGGAAACCAGTTTGTCAAGCCGTTCATTTCCCATATGATAGAGCGGTGGGTGTGCCAGAACAGGGATTCCCTCAGCCTGCAAAATAAGCGAAACGGCTTGCGCGGGAGTCACCTTTTCCCTCGGAACAAAGTACTTCGTGTGATCGCCCAAATACTGCGCGAAGGCCTCCTGCCGGCTCTTTACATACCCATTTTCAAATAAATAGGAAGCATAGTGCGCCCTGGTGATTACTGCATCGGGGTTCTTTTCTTTTAATTTGTCATAAGTGATGTCGATGCCGGCTTCCCGAAGCTTATTGCACATCTTAATGTTACGCCCCGTGCGGGAATCAATGAACTGTTGCAGACTGTCGGTGAAAACAGGAGAATCGTAAGCGATATACAGACCGACGATGTGTACGTCCTGACTCTCATATTTGGTAGAAAACTCGATGCCGGGAACAACTTCGATAGAAGGTTGTCCCGATCGTGACAGCGCCTCGGCGTGATGAACGGCTTCCGCAAGCCCGTCGATAGTGTCATGATCGGTCAGTGCGACAGCGCTTAAGCCCTTGGCAATGGCATAGTCCACAAGCTCTGCAGGGCTGTAGCTTCCGTCGGATTTATTTGAGTGTGTGTGTAAATCTACCTGTCGCATATATCTTCCTCATAGGTTGTGTGGCGTACTCGTTCGGAATGTCAGAATGGGATTCTTAGTCGTCCTCTTCTTCACTTGCCGTACTCGTGTAGACCGTACGTTTTCTTGCCATCTCATCGCTCTCCAGATACTCATCGTAGGTGGTGATCTTGTCGATCAGCGTGCCGTCCGGTAGAATCTCCATGATACGGTTCGCCGTGGTCTGTACAACCTGATGGTCATGACAGGAGAAAAGCTCCACGCCCTTGAATTTCTTCATACCTTCGTTCAGTGCGGTAATGGCTTCCATGTCCAGATGGTTGGTGGGTTCGTCGAAAATCAGGCAGTTGGCGCCGCTGATCATCATTTTGGAAAGAAGACAGCGAACCTTCTCACCACCAGAGAGCACTTTGACCTTCTTCACGCCGTCTTCGCCGGCAAATAACATACGGCCGAGGAATCCACGGACATAGGTCACGTCCTTAACGGGAGAGTAGCCCATGAGCCAGTCGGTGATGGTGTAGTCATTGTCAAATTCCGCCGTGTTGTCCTTGGGGAAATATGCCTGTGAAGTGGTAACGCCCCATTTATAAGTACCTTCATCGGGTTCCATCTCGTCCATGAGGATCTTGAATAATGTTGTCTTGGCCAGTTCGTTGCTGCCCACGAAAGCGATCTTGTCATCGTGTCCTACGATGAAAGAAATATTATCCAGCACTTTTTCCCCGTTAATCGTCTTGCTGATTCCCTCTACCGTGAGGACTTCGTTACCGATCTCGCGCTCCGGCCTGAAATCAATGTAGGGATATTTCCGGCTGGAAGGACGGATGTCGTCAAGCTCGATTTTCTCCAGCGCACGCTTTCTGGAAGTCGCCTGTTTGGACTTGGAGGCGTTGGCGGAGAATCGGGAGATGAACTCCTGTAATTCCTTGATCTGTTCCTCTTTCTTCTTGTTGGCTTCCTTGCGCTGTTTGATGATCAACTGACTGGATTCATACCAGAAATCATAGTTGCCGGCATAGAGCTGGATCTTGCCGTAGTCGATATCCGCGGTGTGCGTACATACTTTGTTCAGAAAATAGCGGTCGTGGGAAACGACGATCACGGTGTTTTCAAAATTGATCAGAAATTCTTCCAGCCATGCGATGGCATCCAAGTCGAGGTGGTTGGTGGGCTCGTCTAAGAGCAGGATATCCGGATTGCCGAAAAGCGCCTTGGCAAGCAGTACTTTAACCTTTTCATTACCGTTTAAGTCCGCCATCATACTATAGTGCAGATCTGTGCCCACACCGAGACCATTAAGGAGCATGGCGGCATTGGATTCCGCATCCCAGCCGTCCATCTCGGCGAACTCGGCTTCCAGTTCGCTTGCGCGGATACCGTCTTCATCTGAGAAGTCTTCCTTGGCGTAGATGGCGTCTTTTTCCTTCATAATCTGATAGAGCCGTTCGTTGCCCATGATGACCGTGTCCATGACGGGATAAGTGTCATATTTGAAGTGATCCTGTTCCAGCACGGAAAGCCGCTGGCCGGGTGTGATGGACACGTCTCCGTTCGTCGTCTCCAGTGCGCCGGAAAGAATTTTAAGGAAGGTGGATTTGCCCGCACCGTTGGCGCCGATGAGCCCGTAGCAATTTCCTTCCGTGAATTTGATGTTAACGTCCTCGAAGAGGGCTTTTTTGCCTACCCGGAGGGTTACATTATTTGCCTGAATCATATTAAAACCTCATTTTTCTCGATTGATTTTAGAAAGCTACCTTATCATTATACACAAAAGGTGGGGTTTTTCAACTGAAAAGAGAGGGGGAAT
>CAMWXF010000089.1 GCA_947178115.1 uncultured Lachnospiraceae bacterium | reverse complement strand
AGTTTAAATTAAACTCCACAAGTCCCATGCTTGATATTTTTTCCCCGATGATCCGGTCTAATTTACAATTCATATTCTTCCCGTCCCAAAATTTTGTCGATCTACTGTGCTTTTTCCGCTTTATCATTTGTATAGATAATCTTCTCCTCCGGCAGGTACGACCGTAGGACCTTTTCGAATTTATCCCGCTCAATCGGCTTAGAAATATACTCATCAAATCCTGCTTCCAGAAACATTTCTCTGGCACCGCTGACCGCATTGGCCGTAAGGGCGACAATAGGCACCTGATCCAAGCGTGGCTCCTTCAGCGCCCTGATATTTTTCAATGTATCAATCCCATCCATCTCCGGCATCATATAATCTAAGAAGATGAAATCCACCGGTTCCTGCTGCAGCATCTTCAAACATTCCCTTCCGCTTACCGCTACCGACACCTGTGCCTGATAACGGTTTAAAAGGCTTGTGGCCACTTCCAGATTGACAATATTGTCATCCACCACCATAACATGAGCATCCGGACAGATAAATCCGCCTCTGTATCCGATATGACGTATTGTACTGTTCTGTCTGCCGGTAAGAAGTGCATCCAGGCTCAGACAATTAACCGGCCTGTCAAATGTTGCCCTGATCAGGGTATCCTCATAAGCCAATACGTTAGAACCGATCAAAATAAGCGACTGTGGGTTAAGTAAACCGGCAAGCCTGCTCTTGATACCGCCATATCTTTCCACGGCGATCATGATATGTGTATAGCTTTGTTCCACACACTCTCTTAAGAAACTCTCATCGTCAGCTGCCCGATAAAAATCAACCGCCATAGCACGCAGCGCTCCGGCAAGCATATTCCCCTGCTGTGTCGTATTCTCATAGAACAGAACACATGGATTCCCCGCCAAGGGCCTCTCCACAAGAGGCGTCTTCATCCGGTATTCCTGCCTGATATCAAAAGAATACGTTCTCTTTGCCGGTTCTTCCTCCATGTTCAGCTCGCCACTCATGAGCTCTATGAGACGATTCGGAAGTGGCATAATCTCCTCATCACAGTCCGGATTCTGCGTCTGTTCACGGTACAGCCAATCTCTGTAAGAATATTGAAATGCTCCTTCCGCACATACTTCAACCTGCAGACGAATCTCCTGCTCTGTCGCCTCTTCCTTTCGGATATTCAAATACACTTCTCCGCTGTCTATCGACTTCATGATGCCAAGCCCGATACTTAACAGTACCTGTCGAACAATCGTTACATCTCCACATAGCTGAGCCGGAATGTCCGGATCAATATTCACATAGAATTCTATCTTACGATCCGCAAACCGCACGGAAATCACATTGATTAATTCGTCACAAATATCCCCTATATAATAAGGTCTGTCCGCAACGGACAGGTCGCTGTCATCCATCTTTGAGAAATCCATCAGTTCATTAGTAATTGACAAAAGAGCCTTGCTCGAGTTGGCCATATGAAAAGCATTCGCTTTCACACCGTCCTCCACATCCAGATCAAGCAACAGCTCCGTGATTCCTAATATGGCATTGAGAGGTGTTCTGATCTCATGGGATACATTGACTAAGAACATGTTTTTCGCATAGCTCAACTGTTCCGCCTGCTGTTCCATCTTGGTGCTTCTGTCAACCTCTCTGCGCAGCAATCTGTTACGGTAAGAAATGAGCACGCCACACACCGTGCCTGTCAGAAACAGCGCCGCAATGATCCTGATCAGCAGAACCATTCTGTAAGGCGCATGCTCACTCCATATTATTTCAGATACCGATACCGTCCGAATCATTTGACTGATACAACCCAGATCGATGACCGTATTGATCACAATGAAGACCGCCGCACATCTTTTTTTCAAAAGAATCGCCGTGAAGGTAATGCCCGTAAGAAAATAAACCGGAAAATCATAGACTGCGTACGGCACATAGAACGCTGCCATAGGCACAATGATAAAGTGCATCGCACAAAGATATCCCATGGAGATCTGCCTGATTCGACTTATTCTGCTCTCCATATAAATTGCTGCAACAGTAATGGCAATGCCCACCGTCATCAGAAGCGGTACGCGGATATCCAGACGAAGGAGCAATGTAAAAAAAACTATCGCCGAACATTCCACCAGGCTCAACATCATGGCCACATGAAATAGCAGCTCCTCCGCCGGTAATTCTATATCAATATATTTCTCCAACCGTTGCTTTGCTGTCATACCGAACCCCTTTTGTTCAGTTTATCCTGCCACTCTTTTAATCTCACTCTCCACGGAAAGAAAGAGATCCACAAGTGCAGGGTCCAAACATGTAAATTTCATGAACTTAATCTTCATAATCGCCTCCTGATGGCTGAGCACTTTGCCTCCGGACGCAATATTACACAAGTTATCGTATGTATTCACGACTGCAAGTGCTCTCGCTTCAACCGGAATATTCTCTCCCTCCAGCCTGTCCGGATAGCCTTTGCCATCCCATCTTTCATGGTGGCTACGGCACATATTAAATGCATAGTTCATGAAATTATTCTCACCTGCACTAAGCTGTGTAACCTTAGAGAGCATATCCGCTCCCAATGTCGTATGCGTCTTAACCGCCTCGCGTTCAAATTCGCTCCCGTTGCCGTTTCTCGTGTTATTCAAATACTGATCGGCGATACACAGTTTGCCCATATCATGAATCTGCGCTGCCACGCATATGGTTGTGCCGTCATCCGCAGTCAATCCATATTTACCGCTGCGTACCATGGCACTGACCAGTATATCCATATATCTCTCCACCCGTCTTGCATGGTCACCGCCGAAACCATCTCTCTTTGACAAAAGATCCACAAACATTGCGACAATAGAATACTGCAGTTCCAGATTCTTTTTATTCTTTTCCTGCACAAGGTTATTCAGAGATTTATTCATCTCCGCCAGCTTCCGCTGTTGCGTGAGAAGTTGGATCTGAATATCCACACGCTTCTTTAAAAGATTCGCCGTATAAGGCTTCCTGATATAATCCATGGCCCCCAGATTATAGCTTTCCAGCTCGGTAGTATCATCGTCCTGTGCCGTCAGAAAGATAATCGGAATATTGACCAGTTTCGGAACATTCTTCATCTCCGATATAACCTGAAAGCCGTTTACATTAGGCATGTCCACGTCCAAAAGCACGAGATCCGGAAGTTCCGGCATATCGTTAAGACACTCCAGCGCAGAGATCCCCGAAGACACCGGAATCACTTCATACTCCTCCTCCAATGTTTTCCTTGCCATAATCAGATTGGCCATGTTATCGTCTACAATCATTACCCGATACATCTCTTCACCTCTTATTATTATATTTTGACAATCTACGTCAGCGGTTTGTCATAAGCTTGACCATTGCCTGATTCAGTCCGTCCACCGTCAGTTTATACATCGGAAACAGTCCCTTGATCGCTGTCTCCGCTTCCCGCCACGGCGCATGGCCCGGCGCCATTTTCGGATTGAGCCATACAATTTTCTTGTAATGCCTTTTCATTAACATCAACCACTCCATGCCGGACAAACCGCCGTTAGGTCCTCTGTAATTACCCGTCGTAGAATACAATTCCTCCGGTGCCATCGCCGCGTCCCCCACGATAATGACTTTATAATCACTGTCCAAATTGCGAAACATCCACTCTGTCTCAATCCAGTCTCCATTCTCGCACTCCGGCGTATTGTACAGATTGGAGTAAATGCAGTTATGGAAAAAATAAGTCTTTACATCCTTATAGTGATTGGATTTATACACGGAATGAAACAGCTCATTCAAGAGTGTCGTATAAGGAATCATAGTTCCGCCGGAATCCATAAGGAGCAGCAGTTTCACTGCATTCTTGCGCGGTTTCTCCATCACGATCTGCAGACAGCCGCCATTATTACAGGTGGCATCCACCGTACCGTTTATATCAAGCTCTGTCTTCGGAATATCCAGTTTTGCAGAAAACTGCCGCAGTTTCCTGAGCGCCATCTGAAACTGTCTGTTATCCAGGACCTTGTCATTACGGAAATCTCTGTATTTCCTCGCACCCACCACCTGAAATGCGGATTGATAGCCCGTCGTACCTCCTACTCTGATACCGCCCATGTTTCCGCCCATATTTCCGAAGGCCGTCTTACCCATAGTACCGATCCAGTAGCTGCCTCCATTGTGCTCCTCGTTCTGATCCCGCAGTCTGTCCTTGAATTTATTCTCGATGTCTTCCTGATCCATCGTGACTACTTCCTGATTCATCTCATGGCGCATCTCCTCGAAGACTTCCTGCATCTCCGGTTTGTCCAGCCAGCGCATCATATTCTTGCTTATTTCGTTTTCCGACTGGATTCCCTTAAATACTTCATCAAAAGCCATGTCAAACTTATCGTACTCCGTCTCTGACTTGACCAGTATCATCCGCGACACATAATAAAATTCCGTCAGGCTGCTGTTGCACAACCCCTGTTGAAGCGCATCCTGCAGTGTAAGCCACTCGCTTAAAGAAACTTCCAACCCTTTATCTTTCAAAGTGTAGAAAAACTTACTGAACATAGAACCCCCATAACCCATACAGTCCATAGTCACCTACGTTCTGCATGCACCGTTTCTGCCACATCAGAAATCCGTTTTATTCTTAACCGTCTCTAAATCTTCGTCCTTCTTGACCACTACGCCGATAAAAGGCAGCTCCTGCCGCAGTCTGTCCGTAGGGATCCCGCCAATCTGCAGCGCATTGATCCAGTCGATCAGTTCCGAAGTGCTGGGCTTCTTGCGAATGTCCTTCATGGAACGGATCCAATAGAAAACCTCCATTGCATCGTGTAACAGCTTATCCTCCACATCGGGATAATGTGTCCTGACGATCTCTTCCATCAACGTCTGATCCGGAAAATCAATATAGTGAAAAATACATCTTCTTAGGAAAGCATCCGGCAGCTCCTTCTCCGCATTTGAAGTAATGATGACGATCGGTCTGTGCTTTGCCTTGACAGTCCGCTTCGTCTCATGAATATAGAATTCCATCTGATCCAACTCCCACAACAGGTCATTGGGAAATTCCAGATCCGCCTTATCAATCTCGTCGATCAGAAGAATCACCTGCTCGTCCGAATCAAAAGCCTCCCCCAGTTTACCCAGTTTGATATAGTGGGCGATATCATCAACGCCCTCCTCACCGAACTGTCCGTCGTACAACCGTTGAATCGTATCATACATATATAAGCCGTCCTGTGCCTTAGTGGTGGACTTGATATTCCATATAATCAGCTTCTTCCCGAGAGAATCCGCCACCGCCTGCGCCAGCATAGTCTTGCCCGTCCCGGGCTCTCCCTTTACCAGCAGCGGTTTCTGAAGCGCAATCGCCACATTGACGCTTGCCAGTAATTGCTGCGATGCCACATAATCCGTGGTACTGTTAAAATTGTTCTGTTCACTCATATTCCTGATCCTTTCCGCCGAATGATTTATACTTTATCCATTAACATTTCTTGCCTATCATATAAATTTATGTTACGATATTTCAAGTGTAAAAGCAAGAATTTATTAGGTATCCGAAAGAAAGGAATATACATATGACTCAGAATAATTTTACTCTTAAGAAATCGCATCTGTCTTTCGAAGTATTTCCCCCGAAGAAAGATGAAGAATTCGAGAACGTATATCAGATTCTAAGAGATCTTGGCAAGCTGAACCCGGATTATATAAGCTGCACCTACGGAGCCGGCGGTTCCAGAGCAGGAAAGACAATAGAGATCACCTCTTTTATCCAAAAAGAACTTCATATAGACGCTATCGCACACATTACCTGCGTGGGATTTACCAAAGAAGATCTGGAACAAAACTGTACTGCTCTGAAAGCGGCGGGTGTTGGCCATGTACTGGCGCTTCGCGGAGACAGACCGCAGGCTATGACCGACGAACAGTTCAATAGCCGGGAATTTTATTACGCCGCCGATCTCGTACATTATCTGAAAGAGCATACCACTCTGGACATATCGGGAGCATGCTATCCTGAGAAGCATTTTGAGGCCCCCAGCCTAGAGGAGGATTTACGACATCTTAAGGAAAAAGTTGACGCCGGCATCAGTTCCTTGATCTCTCAAATGTTTTTTGATAATCAGTACTTCTATTGTTTCCTGGATAAAGCCCGTGCGCTTAACATTAACGTACCGATTCATGCGGGTATCATGCCGATCACTACAGCGAAACAGCTCGGCACCACCGTATCTCTATCCGGCTCATCGGTTCCGAAGGAATTGGCAGATATCATTGCCACCTACGGTGACGACAAGGAAGACATGCGCAAGGCCGGCATCGATTATGCGGTGCGCCAGATCCGTGATCTACAGGAACACGGTGTAGACGGAATTCATATCTATTCCATGAACAAAGTAAAAACCACTACGGAAATCTGCAGTATGATCGGGTAAAAAATTGAGCTTCGCTCAATTGCGAGATATTGCTTATGAGATGCTACGCATCTCCGCAAACTCGTGCATGAGCGTAGAATTTTCCTTAATAATAAAAACAGAAGACAGGCGTTATGCCTTCTTCTGTTTTTATTCATTATTCAACCGATTCTTCGTCCCACGGAATAATCGGATTCTCTATCTTCTTATCACGTAACATCAGATTTTTAACCGCCTCATCCGCGAGCTGTCCGTCAAAAAGTACTGAGTTTACCTGTTCGATAATGGGAAGCTGTACCCCATATTTCTTCGCAAGACCCATGGCCGCCTTGGCGGAATAGACGCCCTCCACTACCATCTTAACCTCATCCATCGCCTGCCGCGCCGTGTAGCCCTGTCCGATCAGCATGCCGGCCCGTCTGTTACGGGAGTGCACGGAAGCACAGGTAACAATCAGATCCCCGATACCGGTCAGTCCACAGAAAGTCTCAAACCTTCCGCCCATAGCCACACCCAGTCTGGCAATCTCCGTAATCCCTCTGGTAATCAACGCCGCCTTGGTGTTGTCCCCATATCCTAAGCCGTCAGCGATACCCGCCGCCAACGCCACCACATTCTTAAGCGCTGCCCCCAGCTCTATCCCTAACACATCGGGACTGATATA